>NZ_LOVS01000001.1:0-60467 GCF_001523835.1 Burkholderia sp. ABCPW 14
CGAGATGCAGCACGACGACCGAATCCTTGCCGCCCGAGAACAGCAGCGCGGGCTTGCTGCACTCGGCGACGAGCTCGCGCAAGATGTGGATCGACTCGGCCTCGAGCCAGTCGAGGTGGCCCATCCGCCTCGCGTCGCCGGCGGGCGGGCCCAAGGCGGATTGTTCGAGCGTCGCGTTCATTGTCGAAGTCCCCGGTTCGAAGCGCATGCGGTGCGATTGCCGTGCGGCGGGGTCGGCCCCGTGGGCCGGCAGCCCCTGCGGAAAACGGCGCCGGCCGCGCGGCCGCGACGCATGCGCCCGTCGTCACCGCCGTGTCGCGCCGTCGCGGCCCGGAACGCGGCGTTCACGAGCAGGCAACGCCCATGTCCGCCGCGAAATGCTCAACGTCCTCGACGTACGTCCCGAGGAAATCGTCGTCGTCGTAGTAGGCGAGCGCCTGCCGAAACATCTTGTCGCGGCTTTCCCAGCGGTTCTCCACCGGATACTGCGACACGCGCGCGTGGTCGTCGTGCGAAATGTGCAGCGCATGGCCGCCGACGTGCCGCACCAGTCCGGCCCCGAGAGTCAACCGCGAGATCATGTCCTGATCCTCCCATCCCCAACCGTGCAGACGCCCGTTGTAGCCGTTCACCGACAGGAAGTCCCGCTTTCTGACGAACAGGAGCCCGGGGGCCTGGCGCGTGCCGTCCTGCGCGTCTTCCTCGTTGTCGACGATCGCGAGCTCCCGGCCGTTGCGGATCTTGACGTCCAGGCGATAGCCGAAGCGGACAACGTTCTTCGCCTGCCGCGAATTCTGCTCGGTCTCGCGCACGCCCTTCAGGGTCGCGAACGTGCCGGGCGTCGCATCGAGCTTGCGCACGAGCGATGCGATCACGTCCGGATCGACGATGATGTCGCAGTCGCAAAAGAACAGCGTGTCGCGACGGGCCGCGTGCGCGCCGAGATTCTGCGCCTTCGTCTTGTGGAAATAGCGCTGGTCGCGCAGTTCGACGACATGGACCGCATGCTCGAAGCCTTCGGTCTGGCGGGCCAGCGCGAGCGCGTCGCCGCCGAAATTCACGATGACGACCTCGCCGTTCAGCCGGCTCGCGGTCTCGGCGAGCCCGGGCAACGCGCCCGCCAGTTCATTCCGGTTTCTCCATGTCACGATGATGGAAAGCATGATCAATTTCCTCCTGGTTGAGCGGACCTCGATGAAGCAAACGTATCGCGCGACGCGCGTGGCGTCCGCGATCCCCGACCGGTCACGCGTACCGGATCGCGAAGTCCTTCAGAAACGCGGTCAGCCGGCTCACCGCCTGTTCCGATACGGCGTTGTACAGCGAGGCGCGGATGCCGCCGATCGAGCGGTGTCCGCTCAGGCCGGACAAGCCGGCCTCGGCCGATTTCTCCTTGAAAAGCGCATCGAGCCGCACGTCCCTGAAGCGGAACGCGGCATTCATCGTCGAGCGCGCCGCCTGCTGCGCATGGCAGTCGACCACCTCGTTCAACTCGTCGAGCGTCGCGTATAGTGCGGCGGCCTTGCGCGCGTTGATGTCGCGCATCGCGTCCATGCCGCCGATTTCATCCCTAATCCAGCGCAGCACGAGCGCCATCACGTAGATCGCGAATACGGGCGGCGTGTTGTAATTCGACCGATGCTCGACATGGGTCCGGAAATCGAGCATCGGCGGCAGCGTGTCGGAAACGCGCTCGAGCAGCGCGCGCCGGATGATCGCCACCGTCACGCCAGCGGGCCCGAGGTTCTTCTGCGCGTGCGCGTAGACCATCCCGTACGCATCCACGCTGAACGGCTTCGACATGAAGTCCGAGGACATGTCCGCGATCAGCGGGCTGCCGGGCAGATCCGCCGCCACGGGAAACTGAAGCCCCTCGACGGTTTCGTTGGATACGTAGTGGCGAAACGGCGCGCGCGCATCCCAGTCGAGCGCGGCGAGCGACGGCAGCGTCCGGTAGCCGCTCTCCTCGCCGTCCCAGACCACGCGCATCGCGGTGACGCGCGACGCCTCGCTGATTGCCTTCCGGCTCCAGTAGCCCGTCGTCACATACTCCGGCGCGGCAGCGCCCGGCAGCGAGAAGTTCATCGGGATCATCGAGAACTGCAGGCTGCTGCCGCCTTGCAGGAACACCACGCCGTAGTCGTTCGAAATGCCCAGCAGGTCGCGCAGATCGGCCTGCGCCTGCGCGAGCAGATTCGAGAACCAGCGGGAGCGATGGCTCATGCCCAGCACCGACAAGCCGGTTTCCGGCAGCGCCACGACCGCCTGCTGAACCTGTTGAAGGACGGAATCCGGCAGCGCGCCGGGGCCGCCCGAGAAATTCAGTTGATTGCGATGCATCTGACGACACTCCCGAGGCAAAGTGAAGACAGGAATCGGATCATTTCTGCAGATAGCCCGACGACGGGCGCACGGCGCCCCGCCTGAACGCGCCGTTGAGCGGCTCCGAGTAGCACTTGAAAACAAGCTGCGCAACCAGCGCCGACGCGCACAGATAGAAGACGAGCCACAGCGGCTTCGCGTAGATGTCGACGTTTTCCCGCGTGACGTACTCGCGCAGGATGCCGAGCACGACGATGTGAAACAGGTACAGCTCATAGCTGCGCTGCCCGAACCAGCCGATGAAGCGGGAGACGAACGGGGGCGCCGCGGTTTCGCGCGGCGCGCCGTTCCTGAACGAGTACAGCAGCACCGCGGTGCAGAACGCGACGACCGAGACGCCCCAGACGACGTGCTGCATGATCGGACCGGACAGATACGTCGCCGCGATCGCGATGCCGGCGATCCACCGGATCGCCCTGCTCCAGCCGCGCGACATGGCGCGCGCGGGCAGCAGCGCCGCGCAGCATCCCATCGCGATCGCGTCGA
This sequence comes from Burkholderia sp. ABCPW 14, assembly GCF_001523835.1. Classification (NCBI taxonomy): domain Bacteria; kingdom Pseudomonadati; phylum Pseudomonadota; class Betaproteobacteria; order Burkholderiales; family Burkholderiaceae; genus Burkholderia; species Burkholderia sp. ABCPW 14. Next base: position 2,869 of record NZ_LOVS01000001.1, read on the forward strand.
AGCACGACAGGTAGCCGTAGAGCGCCACGATCTCGTCGTCCGCGTGCAGGCTCCGGTAGATCGGCGCGGCGATGATCGGCAGACACAGAAACAGGAGAATGTACCGGCGGCGCTTCAGCAGCAGGCAAAGAATCGGAAACGACAGGTAAAACACCTCCTCGACCGACAGCGACCAGAGGATGTTCATGCTGTAGTTGAAGTAGCCGACCTTGGACATCAACACGTTGTGCCAGAAGGTCAGCACGGACAGCACCGAGACGAACACGCCTGCCGTGTCCGGCTTGTTGACGAACGAGCGCATGCCGAGCGATCCGAGCGCGACGATCACCGCCAGCACGAACACGAGGCACGGCAGGATGCGCGACGCCCGAAACCGGTAGAACGTGGTCGGGCGGATCGTGCCCAGCGAGCCGAAGCGCCTGATCGACGTCGACGTGATCAGGAAGCCCGATACCGCGAAGAACATCGTGACGCCGTAGTTGCCGTTGCGCGAGATCGCCTTGATCGCGTCGGACAGCCAGGGGACATCGAACGGCGTGACGTGCAGCCTGTACGTCAGGTGAAAATGCAGGATCAGCACGAGCAGGATCGCTATCCCGCGCAACAGGTCCACACCATCGCTACGTTTATTCAATTCCATCTTCCATTCCTGTTCCAGGTTCCCGTTCCGCGCCCGGCGGGCCGCCGCGAACGCGCGACGGGCTGCGACGTGCCAGTCAAGCGGTACGGCGTTGCAAATCCGCCTTCGCGCGCATCATGTGCCGAGCGATGTCCTCGATCTCTTCGATGTGATACGACAATGGCAGCGTGGTCCCGCCGGCGCCGGCCGCGCGCTCCGACGCGATCCGGACGCCCCCGTGCGCGTCGATCATGACGCCCTCCTCGCACGCCCATTCGCGATTGCTCGCGACGGCGTCTTCCTGCGTCAAGCCGGGCGGCAGATCCAGCTCGAGCCGGCCGCCGGCGAACGTCACCGGATAGCCGCCGGGAAGGCCGAGCGGCCCGGGCGTGTGCCCCACGTACCGCTCGACGCGGCCGAGCGCCGCGGCGATCAACTGCGCGCCCGTCGCTCCGGTGACGAGATTCAGCGACGGGCCGGCCGGCAGCCGCACGTCGGGCAGCGCATCCGGCGCGCTCGCCGCCGCGCCGTCGATCCACACCCGCGGCGGATGCAGGCGGCTGAACCCGGCGATGGCCGCGGCGACCTGCCGGTGATGCGCGAGCATCCGGAGCCGCGACGACGCATCGAGGCCCAGTTGCGCAGCATACGTCGCCGCCAGCGTCGCGATGTTGCCGATGCCGCACAACACGTCGTGGCCGAGCCGCGAGAGGATCTCGTTCGATGCGTCCGGATAGCACGCGTTGACGAGACGGCTCGACGGCGTGCGCTCGCCGATCGCGCGCGCGACGCGCAGCGCCAGCGCGAGCTGCAGCGGCAGTGTTGCGCCGTAGCCGCTCGCGCGAATCTCGGCCGCCCATGCGTCGCCGCCGCTCGCGATCTCCCACATCGATTGCAGCGACGCCGCGTGGAATACGACCTTCGGCGCGCAATCATCGACAAGCCGCGCGAGATCGTCCGGCGCGTCCCAGTCGATCGCGCGGCACGCGACCCGGTGATGCGTATCGAGCGCACACGCACGCGCATTCGAGGCGTGGGCGAGCCACGCGAGCCGGGATACGTTGCGCCCCGCCAGCACGATCGTCATCGGCTCGGCGAGCGCCGGCATCGCCATCAGATCGAACAACACGGCCTCCGCGAGCGAGCCGGATCCCGTCACGAGCAGATCGACCGGCATCGTCAGCCTCTCCGCGCCAGTTCCGCCGCGATCCGCCGGGCGATATCGGGGCCGGACAGGCCATGGCGCTGCAGCAGCTCCGCGGTCGGCCCGACGTCGCCGCTCCAGTTCGCCGGCCAGTTGAACACCGGCTCGCGGACCTCATGGCCGTTGGAGCGGAGCAGATCGGCAAGGCCGCCGAAGCGCGTATGGTCGTCGACGACCCAGATCCCGTCGACGCCGCCGAGGAGCGCGCCGAAAGCCTCGGCGGGAAACGGCGCGAGCCGCGTCACGTGGATCACGCCCGCGTCGATGTCGAGCGCGCGCAGCCGCCGGGCCGCGTCGTCCGCGACGTGCGTGAACAGCCCGCAGCTCACCAGCGCGAAGCGATGGCGCTCGCCGATCCAGCGGCACACGGCGGGCTCCCCCGGCAGCTCGCCCCACGGCTCGCGCGGATACCGGATGTACGCCGGCCGATCCGTCTCCATCACCGCATCGACGACGAAGCGCGTGTCGCGATCGCTCGCGGGCGCCCAGATATCGATGTTCGGCAGCGACGCCATCACCGCGACATCGTTCAGCGCCAGGTGACTCTTGCCGTTCGGGCCGCCGCATCCGCCGCTGTGCGAACCGACGAGCGTGACCGGCATCCCGGTCTGCGCGAGACCGACGCGAATCTGATCGTATGCCCGGTAGCACAGGAACGCCGCGAACGAGAACACCCACGGCCGCAGGCCGCACGCGGCCATCCCGGCCGCCGTCGACACCATCGACTGCTCGGCGATCCCCGCCATCAGGAACCGGTCCGGATGGATCGCCGCGAAACGGTCAGCACCGTAGGAATCGGCGAGATCGCCGTCCAGCACCCAGATCCGGGGATCGCACTCGGCGCGTTCGACGAGCGCTTGCACGCAATGTGCGGCGGGCCTCATACGACGCCCTCCGCCACGGCCACCGCGTGCCTGAACTGATCGTCGGTGAGCGACGTGCAGTGCGACAGCCCCGGATCGAACTCGAACGCGGGAATGCCGCGCCCTTTCACAGTCGTCGCGAGGAGGACGCTCGGCCGCCCCCGCTGCGCGGTCATCCCGCACATCGCGGTCTCGAGCTGCGCGACGTCGTGCCCCGCCACTTCGCGCACGTGCCAGCCGAACGCCGCCCACTTGCGCGCCGCGTCGGGCAGCGGATCGGGCACCACGCCGTCGATGCCGCGCCAGCCCATCTCCTGAAAGCCGTTCAGATCGACGACCGCATGCAGGTTGTCGACTCCGTAGCGCGACGCGAACTGCGCCGCCTCCCACACCTGACCTTCTTGGCATTCGCCGTCGCCGAGCACGACCCATACGCGCGCGCCGGTACCGCGCAGCGCGAACGCCATGCCGAGGCCGACGGACAGTCCCTGTCCGAGCGATCCCGTCGAAAAGTCGACCGCGTCGAACAGCGTCATGTCCGGGTGGCACGGCAAACGGCCGCCGCCCCGGCCGTACGTCGCGAGCTCCGCCTCCGGCAGCGCGCCGATCGACGCGAGCACCGCATACAGCGCGACCGACGCATGCCCCTTCGAGAGGATCAGCCGATCGTCGAGCCCCTCGGCCCGACGTCCCGCGTCGCGCCTGAGCACCCGGTGGTACAGCACGATGAGCGTGTCCAGCACGCTCATCGCGCCGCCGAAATGTCCGCCATCGACGCCTTGCAGCATCTTCAGCACCCGCTTTCGACTTTCCAGCACCTGGTTGTCGAGATTCATCGTCATTCCTGTTCGAAAAAAGGTTTAGCGCAGGCGCGACAAGCCGTGTTCGCGCAAGAGCCGCTCCGGCCGGATCTCGCGCCAGCGCGCCTCGAACGCGGAGAGCGCGCCGACGTCGCCCGTCCGGGTCGCGAGCGACGCGCGCGACAGGCCCGAGCCCTCCTGAGCGTCGGTCCCGAGGGCCTGCTTGATCGCAGTGCGGCGCGCGTCGAGATCGTCGCGCGCGCGCAGGATGCGCCGCAGCGATCCCACCGGATCCGCGAGCAGATCCTCGTACCAGACGAGCACGGGATCGACGCCCGCCGCGTGCATCCGGTCGAACGCTTCGACCGATGCCTTGAGCAGATCGGCGAGCGCCTCGCCGCTGTCGTCGAACGCGCGCGAACTGGATCGCACCCAGTCGTCGCGGTTGCGGCACATGAACACGTAGCGCGCATGCGGCATCGCGTTCAGAAACACGTCGATCGCGCGATTGCAGCGCGCCCGCAGCTTGATGACCGGCGCGCGCCCGCACGCGGGCTCAAACGCCGCGACGCAGCTCTGCACGATCCGCTCGCGCGCGCCGTCCGCGGCCGCGCGCTCGGCGTCGTCGTCGAAATGCGCAACGCTCGTCAGCACGTCGGGCTCCGACACCGACTGCTCGCCGGCCGCGGCCAGCAACCGCGACAGCAGCGTCGAGCCGCAGCGCCCGACCGAGAAAATGAAGGTCGGCGTCATGCGGGCCGCCCGGCCGGGCGTGTCGAGATGCTCGAACGGCACGTCGAGCAGGAACCGCGCGGTGCGCCGCTGACGCTGGTAAAGAAACGGCGCGTCGGTCATCGCGCAATCGTCGTCCCAGCGGCTATAGAGCAGCCGCGCGTCCCGCCAGTCGACGCACAGCGGCACGTAGCGCCACCGGTCGCCGACGTCGGACACGCTCGCCGCCTGCGCGACGACCTCCGTCTCGAAATCCCGCGGTCGAACCATCCGCGTCGAGTCCGCGTGACGGGACGCCAGTACGCGCAGCACGCGCACCGGCCGGTGCGGACGTGACGGCAGCTCGTTCATCGTGTCGTACCTCCGACCATGCGGCGGCAATGCGCCGCTTGCGCCGCTCACCACAGCGCGCCAAGCAGGGCTTGCGCGTCCTCGGTGAACCCTTCCCCGCCATTCGTGCCGCCCGCGTATTCGCCGAACACGGGCCCCTTGTCCGAATCGAACAGATCGACCCGCACGTGCTCGATGCCCGTCCAGTCCCGGTAGTAATCCGCCAGGCGCTCGGCGAGCGCGATCACCGCCGGAAAGTTCTCCGGGCAGGGAATCCCGCGCTCGACAGGCTGCGCGCTGTGATACAGCGCGACGCGGTTCCAGTCACGGTCGTAGTCGTAGGCGACGCAGCCGAGGTCGTAGCCCACGGTCACGTAGTGGATGTATTCGACACGGCCGTGGAACGTCAGGCATTTGAACTGGGACACGCACGGCGAGCCGTCGCGGTTTTCGATCATCTCTTCGACCAGCACGTCGTTGTTCAGCCCGCGATAGCACCACTGCCGCGCGAAGAACGCGCGAATGTCGTCATGGCCGACCGACTTGCCGCTCTTCAAGTCGACGCCGTCGTCCATCAGCATCAGCACGCCGGTCTGGCAACGCGGCTTGATCACATAGCGTGCCGGAAGCGTCGTGAAGCCGCAGTCGGCGACGTTGCCCTCGAAGTACAGCTTCGGCAGATACTCGCCGTATGCGTGGAGGTGGGTGCGGCACGTCAGCTTGCAATCGAGCTGCGTCTCGCACGCCACGCGCCGCATCTCGTCCGGCGTCGCGCCAGGCAGGAAAACGCCGCGCCGGTCATCGTAGTTCGGCCATCTCGCCCGAACTTTCTCTCTGAATGTCTTCACGACGTTCTCCGGTCGAATTTCACGCGCGGCGGGCGCGCGCGACCCAGCTCTCGCGCCTGTTGTGCCGATAGTCTTCGAGTTCGCTCCAGTCGGCGACCCCCTGTGCGCGCCAGTCGACGCGTTCATGGGTCAGCCCGTAGTGATCGAACAGCATCTCGACGAGCGACCGGTTCGCCCAGCCCATCAGGCCGCTCTGACGCACCGTCGCGCCGGGCGCCGCCGCGTCCTCGTAAAGAAACACGAGATTGCCGGTGCGGCTGTGCTCGCCCGGGATGACGTCGTTCAGCCAGCTCCGGACGCGCGCCAGCCCCGACACGCTCCCGAATCCGCCCTGCTGAGTGCGCCGGACGAACGCGTTGACGCGACGGTTGCGCAGCCGCTCCCGGAGATTCCAGCGCTCGCGCGCGACCCAGGTGTCGAGGATGAACGCCCCCGGCGCGATGCGGCCGACCTCGCGCACGATGTCGACGTGCTCGATCAGATGGCTCAGCACGCCGAAGCAGAGGATCGTGTCGAACGCGCCCGTCTCGACCGACTTCAAATATTCCACCAGGTCCGCGCAGACCACGTCGTAGCGATCGCGGCCGTGGCCGCCTTGCGCGAGATTCGACCGCGCGCTGTCGATATGGTCGGCGCGCGCCTCCACCCCGACCACCTTCGTCGCGCCGTGCGCGAGCGCCGCGTGCATGAAGCGGCCGTCGTGGCTCGCGAGATCGAGCACCCGCTTGCCCTTGAAATCGTCCGCATGACCGCTGATGAGCACTTTCGAGCGCCAGTTCAGGCGGTGCGCGTTCGCACGGACGTTGCTCGACGCAAGAAACACGGAACCGGAAAAATCGACGCCAGAGTGAATTAACTGATTTGCCATATGGGACTCGCGCTAAATTGAAAAATCTGCCGCGGCCTGCCCGCGGCGATCGTGTCGGCCACCGCCCGTCATGCGGCGGCGGCCGTGACCGGTTTGCGTTCGCCGACGCCGTGGGGCGCATCCCCGCGCACGCAGACGCGCCGCGCGAAGCGGCGCCCGGTGCCGTAGTCGTCGACGGCCGTATGCATCGTGCACCGGTTGTCCCAGAGCGCGACGTCGCCGTTCGACCAGTGCCAGCGCACCGTGTACTGCGGCCGCTCCATCAGCGCATACAGGTAGTTGAGGATCGTCGCGCTTTCGGCCGAGTGAAAGCCCGTGATGTGGGACGTCAGGAACGGATTGACGAACAGGCACTTGCGCCCCGTCTCCGGATGCACGCGCACCACCGGATGCTCGGCGCCGAACACGTTGGACAGATCGATGTCGGAGCGGCCCTGCGTCTGGAACGCGCCCGGCCGCTCCGCATACTGCTGGGTCATCATGTCGTGCACCGCGCGCAGCCCTTCGAGAAACGTCTGCATGCCCGGCGACAGCGCGGCGTAAGCGGCCTCGAGATCGGCCCACATCGTGTCGCCGCCGCTGTCCGGCGTCTCCTTCACGCACAGGATCCCCATCGCGCTCGGCAACTTCGCGATGCTGAGGTCCGTGTGCCAGATCGACGCGCGACCGGTCGACACGGCGCCGTCGAACACCGTGACCTCGGGCTGCCGTCGGGCTTCGCGGTGAACGACGGAAAATTCGTCTCGAGTTCGCCGAACAGCCTGCCGAACGCGATCTGAGTCTCGACGCTCAAATCGGGCTGGTTCGTGAAGAACAGCACCTTGTACCGCAGCAGCGCCTGCCGGATCTCGTCGACACGCCCGCTCTCGACGATCCCGGCGAGCGTGCGGTTGCGCACTTCCGCGCCGATGGTCCCGCTCAGCGGCCGAATGTCCAATTTTTCCATCTCGTCAGCTCCTTGTCGTATGAATCGTGTGATCAGCCGCACGATCGGCCGAACGATCCGCACCGCGACCAACGCCCTCGGCGGCGGACTCGAAGTGCGCTTTCGCAAAGCGGTACAGCTCGATGTCGAATCGGTTCTTCTCCTCGACGCAGGCGCGGCACGCGTCGTCAAGCGCCACGCCGCGCCCATGGGCGCCTTCGTTGCGCCGCTCCTGCGTCGGAAGCGGCCAGCCGAATTGCCGCGAAAAATGCCGCATCGACGCGTCGAACTGCTCCGTGAGCCCGAACGCCGCGAACCGCTCGACCAGGTTGCGCTTCGCCATCTCGAGATGCGCGTCCGTCACGCGCTCGCGCGACGACGCGAACGTCGCGCCGGAAACCGCGCGCACCTGGTAGTTGTCGAGGTCGATGCTCGCATCGCTCGTCAGGAACTGCTCGAGCCCGATGCGCCGCTGGAGCAGGTACGCATGCAGATAGTTCATCGGCTCCTTCAGCGCATAGAAGTAGTACGACACGAGACGCGAGACGGGCTCGCGCAGCAGCGTGACGTAGCGGCAGCCGCTCTCGCCGTCGTCGAAGCCGTACACGAAGTGGCCGCGCAGCAGAGCGAACGACGCCTTTTCGCCGGCGTCGAGCCGGCGAAACGCATCGACCTTCTCGTTGACGACCGGGTGCGACTCGTCCGCATAGAACTTCGCCACGTTCGTGCCCGCGTACAGTCCGTCGAGGTACACGCCGAACGTCGTGCCGGCCGTTCTCGGGATATGCACGAATGCGATGCGATGGCCATGGGTCGTCATGCCGTGACGCTCCTGCGGGACACCTCTTCCCACGCGTCGCCGAGAGAACGCGCGACCGCTTCGGGGCAATCGCGCAGCAGGTAGTGGCCGACGCCCGCGTATTCGACGAGCTTCACGCGGCTGCCGATGCGGGACCAGTCCTGGTAGCGCGTCCCGTAGTTCGAGACGAGCGGATCCTCGGTGCCGACGAGGCACCAGGCCGGGACGTCGAGGGGCGCGAGCGCGCCGCGGCCCGCCTCGTCCACCAGATGGTTGTAGTAGACGTCGGCGAGCCAGCTGTCGTAGCGAAAGTCGTGCAGGAAAAACGCCTGCTCGTCGGGCCTGCCCGGCAGCGTCGAGCCGATGCCGCCGAGGAAATTCAGGATCTCGTCGTCGGTTCGCGCGTCGCGTTTGCCGATCGTCGTGCGCATCAGCGCGCCGCCCATGCACAGCGCGCGTATGTCGGCCGAGCGCCGGCTCAGTTCGCGCGCAATGGCGATCGCGAGCGCCGAGCCGTTGCACTGCGCGAACACGATGATGGGCAGCCCGCTCGCCGCGAGGAGATCGTCGCAAACCGCGTTCGACAGGCGCGTCACCTCTTCCAGCATCGCTGCATCGCTGTCGACCGCGTTGCGCGGCAGCTTCACCGCGAACACCGCCAGCTCGCGCGCCTGCCCCGCCATCGCCCGGCTCATCTCGACGAAGTTGACCGGGCCGCCCGCCGCGTTCGCGACGCAGACGACGACCGCCTTCGCCGTCGCCGGATCGCCCGCCATCGGCACGATCGAGCGCTCGACATCGGGCGCGCGCTCGAGATGCGCGGCAAGCGCCTCGATGGTCGGATGATCGTAGATGTCGGTCACTTCGAGCGGCGGGCCGTACTTGGCCGCGATGCGAATCGCCTTGAACGAATCGCCGCCGAGCTCGAAGAAATCGTCGCGGACGCCGAATGCGTCGTGGCCGAGCACGTCGCGGAGAATTTCCGTCAGGCGGCGCTCGACCGGCGTGCGCGGCGCGACCGCTGTCTCGCTCGCGCGCGGCGTTTCGTGCAGGAACTGCTCGCGCAGCCGGTTGCGGTCAACCTTGCCGCTCGGCAGTTGCGGCAGTTCCGCCTCGAACCGGAAGACGGACGGCACCATGTACGGCGGCAGCTTCGCCTTCAGCATGTCGACGATCACCTCGCGCGCACCGTCGCACGGCACGACGTACGCGCAGAGGAACGCCTCGCGGTTCTCGGGCCGGATCGCGAGCACGGCCGCCTGCCGGACGGCCGGAATCGCGCGCAGGCTCGCCTCGACCTCCTCGAGCTCGATGCGCATCCCGCGAATCTTCACCTGCCTGTCCTTGCGGCCGTGAAACATCAGCACGCCGTCCTCGCGCATCTCGCCGAGGTCGCCCGTCCGGTAGAGGCGTCCCTTGTAGCGGTCGGGAAACGGACTCTTCACGAACGCCTGCGCGGTGGCGCCCGCCATGCCCACGTACCCGCGTCCGATGCCGACGCCCGTCGCCACGATCTCTCCCCGCGTGCCGATCGGCACCGGGCGCAACGCGTCGTCGACGATGTAGATGTCGAAATTGGCGAGCGCGCGGCCGACCGGGACCGGATTGACGATCTCGTCCTCGGGCGACATGAGGTGGTGCGTGATGTCGTCGGACGCCTCGGTCGGGCCGTAAGCGTTGATGACCTTCGTCGCGGGAAACAGCGCGAACCAGCGCCGGATCAGCGTCGCATCGACGGTCTCGCCGTTGACGATCAGGAACGTCATCGACGCGGGACGCGCGCAATCGGGATGCGCTTCCAGATATTCGACGACGGCGAGCAGATAGGTCGGCACCACCTCGAGGATCGTCACGCTGTCGGCGGCCATCCGCCGAATCAGCCCGGCGATGTCGTTGACGACGCGGTCGTCGTAGACGAACGTCGTGCCGCCCTTCGTCAGCGCGATGAACATCTGCCAGACGGACACGTCGAAGCTCATCGACGCGTTCTGCGCGACGCGGCTGTCCGCGTCCATCGACAGGTCGAGCGCCTTGTTCGCGATGTTGTTCAGCATGCCGATGTGCTCGATCATCGCGCCCTTCGGCTTGCCGGTCGATCCCGACGTGAACAGCACGTAGCTGAGATCGTTGCCCGAGAGATGGACATCGGGATTGTCCTCGAAGAGCGGATCGTCCTTCACGAGGTCGTCGAACACGATGCGCGGCACGCCGGCGACGGCCGGCTCGGCGGCCGCCACGGCCGCATCGACGACGAGCGCCTTCGCGTTCGCCAGGTCGAGCATCTCGCGCATGCGCTGCTCGGGCAGGACGGGGTCGATCGGAACGTAGGCCGCGCCGACCTTCCAGATCGCGAGGATCGTCAGGACCAGCCGGTCGCTGCGCGCGATGCGCACGCCGACGAGCGAATCCGCGCCGAGATCCGGGAACGACTGCATCAGCCGATTCGCGATCCGGTTCGCGGCCCGGTTCAGTTCGCCGTAGCTGTATGCGCGATCGTTGTAGACGAGCGCGCGGCGCTCGGGCGTGCTCGCCGCGTGATTCTCGACGAGGTGCGGCACCAGATGGCGGCCGAGCCGCAGGTCGCCCTGCCGCGCGACGCAACTGAGCGGCGTCTCGTCGTCTCCGTGGGGCCGCGCGCGTGCGACGCCGCCGCCGAGCACATCGCCGACGGGTTGCTCGAGGCCGCCGGGAATGCGGTTCAGCACTGCTTTCAGGTTGTCTGCCATGACTTCGATATCCTCGATGTGGTACCGCGAACGATCAAAATTGATTTCGATGTGCAAACGCGGCCCCGGTGTAGCCGAAACGGTCAGGCCGTAGTGCGTTTCCTCGGCGCACCCATAATCGCGAAGGCCGAGAATGCGCGCTGCGCTGCGCTCGGCAAGCGGATAGTTCTCGACGACGAGCAGGCTGTCGAACAACGGCTGTCCGCTGCGCACGCCGCTTTCGCGCTGAATCTCGATGAGATCGAGTTGCGCGTGCGCTTCCCTTTCGACGTGGCAGTCGTGCACCGCGCGCAGCCAGTCGCGCAGCGGCGTCGACGCATTGATGTCGACGCGCGCCGGCACTGTCGCAATCAGCGGGCCGACGATCGTCTCGATGCCGGGAAGGTCGATCGCGCGTCCCGACGTCGTCACGCCGAACACAGGCGCCGTCTCGCCGCCGTGGCGCCCGAGCATCAGCGCCCAGGCCGCCTGCAGCATGGCCGCCAACGTGACCTGGCATGTGCGCGCGGCCTCCACGAGACGCTGCGTCGCCGCTTCGTCGAGCGAGCGCGTGACGACGACAGGCGTCGCCTGCGCATCCGCCGACAGCCCGGCCTGCTCGATGCCGAGCACGGTGCGATGCGTGCGCGCGCCGATCTGCTCGCGCCAGTAACGCCTGTCCGCCTCGCTCGATCGCCGCTGACGCCACGCGACCACCGCGTCGAACTGCACGGCGGCCGGCCGCGCCGTCGGACGCCCTTCCGCCAGCGCCTCGTACGCGCGCAGCAAATCGGACCAGACGAGCTGCACGCTCCACCCGTCGAGCACGGCGTGGTGATATGTCCAGACGAAGCGGTATTCGGCGGCGTCGTGGCGCACCAGATGGAAGCGCATCAGCGGCGCGCATTCGAAATCGAACGGCGCTGCCTTGTCCGCCGCGAGCAGCGCCCGGAAGGCCGCATCGCGCGCCTCGGGCGTCAGGTGCCGGTGATCGACTTCGCGCCACGGGCATGCGACATGCGTCATCACGATCTGCAGCGGCTGCTCGCGCTCGAATCCGGCGAATGCGGTGCGCAGCGCCGCGTGGCGCTCGACGAGCGCCTCCCACGCGCGCCGCAAGCGTGCGGCGTCGAACGTGCCGCCGACGTTCGCATAGATCTGGTTCGTATAGGCGCTCGCCTGATTCGGCAGGAGACTGTGAAACACCATTCCCCACTGGATCGCGGTCGCGGGGTACAGCGTTTCGAGCGACGGATGACGCGCGTGCCAGGCATCGAGTTCGTCCTGCGTCACGACGGCGAGCGGGAAATCCTCGGGCGTCGGGCGCCATGCGGGCCGCGTGTTGCAGTGCGCGGCGATCTCCCGCAGCGCATTCATGAAGTGCTCACCGAACGCCGCGATCGTCTCGTCGTCGAATGCTTCCGCCGAGTAGTCGATCTCGAACGCGAGGCAGCCGTCCTTGACCTCGCCGTTGATGCCCAGCTCGTGCTCGCGCGGCCTCGCCGCCGTGATGTCGTCGCGCGCCGACGTGTCGACCACGGCGATGCCGGCCGCTTCGTCGTCTGCGACGTCGAACTGCCCCAGGTAGTTGAAGACGATCTCCGGCGCGCCTGCGGCTTCCGCGGCCGCCAGCTCCGGATCGCCCGTCACGTGGCGAAGGATGCCGTAGCCGAGGCCGTGATGCGGCGTCGCGCGATACTGCGCCTTGACCGCCATGATGGCCGCGGCCACCGGGTCGGACGCCCCCGCGGCCCCCGCCAGGGACACCACCTGCGGGTAATAGCTCGTGAACCAGCCCACCGTCTCGCCCACGTCGAGCAGCGCGCTTTCGGCACCGTACCGGGCCAGTACGTCGGCTTCGCGCCCGTGCCCCTCGAGCGCGACGCGAAGCGTGTCGTGGCCTCGCCACCGGCGGGTCGCGAGCAGCAGGCCGGCCAGCAACAGCTCGATGATCTGCGTCCGATACGCGCGATGCGTGTCGGCCAGCAGCGCGCGGGTGTCGGCCGCATTCAGGCCGAACGACTGAATGCGCGTCGCGCGACGCGTCGTATCGGCGCCCACGCCGTGATCGGGCCGCAGAGGCAATGCCTGCGCTCGCAGCACGCGCAACCAGTGCTCGCGCTCGGCACGCAGCACCGGGCTGTCCGCCGCCGCGACGATCGCTCGCGCCCATGCCTGATACGTGTCGCTCTTTGGCCCGAGCGTGACGGAGCCCCGCGCCGTCCATTGCGCGAACGCCCGTCGCAGGTCTGCAACGATGATGCGCCAGGACACGCCGTCCACCACCGCGTGATGTCCGGTCAGCAGCAGGCAGCCCCTTCCCTGCGCCCCGGCGGCGACCAGTGCCGCGACGAAGAGCGGGCCGTCGGCGAGACGCACGCTGCGCCGCGCCTCCGAGAAGAACGCGTCGGCAGCCGCATCGGGCGTCTGCGCCGACGCGACGTCGCATACCGTCAGGCGCACCGTCGCGTCGCGCGCCTGCGCTCCGGCGAAGTGCGCGCGCCAGCCCGCCCCCGCGTTCCGGAAGCGCAGCCGCAGCGCATCATGACGCGCGACGAGCGCCGCCAGCCATGCTTCGAGGAAGTCCGCGTCGACGCCCGCCGGCACATCGAGGAGCCGCGACTGGTGATAGTGATCGACGTGCGTCGAATCGACCGCGAAAAACCAGTGGTGAATCGGCAGCAGCGGCATGTCGCCGTCGCTCGCCCGTCGCTCCCCCTCCCGCGTCTCCCATCGCACGTTCGCCGCGAGGCGCTCGACGGTCTGGTGACGGAAGATGTCGCGCGCCGAAAACGCGATGCCCTGCTGACGCGCGCGCGCGGCCACCTGGATCGACAGGATCGAATCGCCGCCGACGGCAAAAAAATTGTCGGTCACGCCGAGCGCCGGCACGCGCAGCACGGATTGCCAGATTCCGCACAATGCGCGTTCGGCCTCGTTGCGGGGCGCGACCGCGCCGAGCGCGGCATGCCGGGCCGGCGCACGGACCGGGAGCGCCTCGAGCGCCTTGCGATTCAGCTTGCCCGTGATGCCTTTGGGCAGCGAAGGCGTCAATACGCAGGCCGCCGGCACCATGTAGTCCGGCAGACGCTGCTTGAGCGCGCCGACGAGAGCATCGCTGAAGCGCGCGCTTTCGTCCGGCGCGGATGCGCGCTCCATGCCGCCCGCAGGCACGACATACGCGACAAGCTGCGCGGCGCCGTCCGCCTCTCGCTTCACGATCACGGCCGCTTCGTCGACGAGCGGGTGCGCGTTCAGCACGCTCGCGACCTCGTCGAGCTCGACGCGATAGCCGCGGATCTTGATCTGCTGATCGGTCCGCCCGAGGAACTCCAGCACCCCGCGGCGCGTCCAGCGCGCGAGATCCCCCGTCATGTAGAGGCGGCCGCCCGGCGTGAACGGGTCCGGCAGGAATCGTTGCGCCGTCAGTTCCTCGCGATTCAGGTAGCCGCGCGCGACGCCCTCGCCGGCGATGTAGAGATCGCCCGGCATCCCGATCGGCATCGGCCGCATGCGCTCATCCAGCACGTAGACGCGCATGTTGCCGAGTCCACGTCCGATCGGCACCTTGCCGTTCGAAATGGACGCGGTGTACGCGTAGCCGGTGGCGAACACGGTCGCCTCGGTCGGACCGTACAGGTTGTAGAGCGACGCGGGACGCAGTGCGCTCAATGTGTCGTTCGCGAGTGCGCTCGTCAGTTCCTCGCCGACGACGAACGCGTGTTTGAGCCGGTGCTCGCGGGCAAAGCGCGCGTCGGCCGCCGCCTCCGTCACGAACTGGCGCAGCAATGACGGCGTGAAATTCACGTGCGTGACGCCGTGCCGAATCACCGCATCGATGATGAGGTCGGGCGAACCTTCGGCCTGCGGCGCCAGGATCGCGAGCGAGCCCTGGCCGACGAACCAGCCGAACAGCTCCGGCACCGAAACGTCGAACGCGTAATTCGTCTTCAGCAGATAGCGATCGCGCGCGCCCACCGGATAGCTCGCCTCAAGCACATCGAGCAGGTTCGTCACGTTCGCGTGCGTGACGACGACGCCCTTCGGCGTGCCGGTCGACCCGGACGTATAGAGCACGTAGGCGGCCGCCCGCGGATCGACGGCGTGCGCCGCTTCGCACGGCGATGCGGCGCACGGCGGCGCCGGCTCGTCGACGCACAGGGTCTCGAGCTCGAGTGACGCGAACCGCTCGCGGCGAATCGGCTCGATCGTCAGCAGCATCGCCGCCGCGCTGTCGTTCAGCATGAACTCCACCCGCTCGGCCGGCAGTTGCGGGTCGATCGGCACATACGCGCAGCCGGCCTTGAGTGTCGCGAGGATCGCGATCACCATGTCGAACGAGCGCTCGAAGCAGAGCGCGACGCGCTTCGGCTCGCCGCCCGTGCGTTCCAGCAGCCGGCGGGCGAGCGCATCGACGCGCTCGCCGAGCGCCGCGAACGTCATCGACGCGGCGTCGGACCACAGCGCGATCGCATCGGGGCGCGCGCGCACGCGGGCATCGAAGCGCTCGTGGATCAACGGCGATCCCGTCCGCTCGAATGCGGTTGCATTCCAGGTTCGCGTGACCTTTTCCAGTTCGTCGCCGGGCATGCACGAAAGCGACGCGACGCTCGCGTCGGGCGTGGTCGCGATCTGCTCCAGCAGCACCTCGTACTGCGCCAGCATGCCGTCGATCGAGCGACGCCCGAACAGCGCCGTCGCGTACTCGATCACGCAGGCGAGGCCGTCGTGGCGGTACGCGATCTCGAGACTCAGGTCGTACTTGGCCGCGCCGACGTCGTGCGGCACGGTGCGCACCGGCTCCGCCCGTCCGGCTTCGGCGCCCGGCCGTTCGTTGTGGAACTCGAACATCGCCTGGAACAGCGGCGTGTGGCTCGGGTTGCGGCTCGCGCCCGCCAGCTCGATCACCTCGCGTAACGGCAGCGCCTTGTGCTCATATGCATCGAGCGTCGCTTTCGCCACTCGCGCGAGCAGGCCGCTGAACGGCTCGTCCGCCAGCACGCGGGCGCGCAGCGCGACCGTATTGACGAGATAGCCTACGGTCGACTCGAACGCGCCGCCGTCGCGAGCCGCCATCGGTGTCCCGACGGCGAACTCGTGTTGCCGGCTGCAGCGCCAGAGCAGGATCTGCCAGGCGGCCATCAGCGTCATGAACAGTGATGCGCCGTGCCGCGCGCCGACAGCCGCGAGCCGTTCCGCGAGCGCGGCCGGCAGCGTGCGCATCGCCGTCGCGCCGATGCCATCGCGCACGGCCGGGCGCGTGAAGTCGGTCGGCAAATCGAGTACCTGCGGCACGTCGGCCAGTTGCACGCGCCAGTATTCGCGCAGCCGGGCGGTCCGCTCGGGCGTCAACGCGGCGCGCTGGCCGCGCGCGAACGCGCCGGGCGAAGCCGGCGTCCCGCTCCACGCGATCACCCTTCCCGCCCGCAGCGCGCGGTACGCGTCGACGATGTCGCGCGACACGATGATCCGCGACCGCGCATCGAAGACGATATGGTGGACGACGACCTGCAGCACGTCGCGATCCGGCGCCGCGCGGTACAGGCAGGCGCGCACGAGCGGCCCCGCGTGCAGGTCGAAGGGCTGCTGCGCGAATCGCGTCAACGCGCCGCGCAAGCGGGATTCGCGCTCGTCGTCGTCGGCTTCGTCCAACGCCGACGACGCGACCTCGGACCAGCCGACCTCCGCCCCGGAACGCACACACTGCCGCAGACCGTCGGCGCCGTGCCGAAACGTTGTCCGCAGCGACGGATGACGCGCGGCCACCTCCGCAAGCGCGCGCTTCATCAGCTCACTGTCCACGGAAGCGTCGAAGCGCAGCGCCATCGACAGATGGTAGGCGGCTCCCTCATCCTGAACCTCGGAAGCCAGCCACAAATCTTCCTGCGAGGGAGACGCCGGCGCGTCGGCATCCGCGTCGTCGTCGTCCTCCGGCGCAAACGGCGAATCCGCGTGCACGCCCGTCGGCACGGCGTCCGGCTCGCTCGCAACGCCGCCCGTACGCTCGACCAATGCCGCCAGCTCGCGCAGCGTCGCACATGCGAGCACGTCGATGCGTGTCGCATTCGTGCCGCCGCACGCGCGCACGACGTCGACGAGCGCCTCCGGCGACAACGCATCGCCGACGTGATCGACGAGCGGTTCGTCCACGTCGATGCCCGCCACGTCCAGATGCGCGGCGAGCCCGGCGCGCAGCCGCAGCGCCAGCGCGCCTTCGACCATTTCATATGATTGGTTCATATGTAGTCCTATTTTGTGCACTTTGTGCGGAAGAACTCGCGATTCGACCGCCTTTCGGAAACGGACGGGGCCGCCCGATCCGCCCCCCGCTAGATCAGCAGCCCTTCGCTGCGCGGCATGAGCAGCGTGTCGGCAAGACGCTTCACGTACTGCCGCAGCTCGGGCACCGCCGTCGCCTCCCAATCGCGCGCCTGCAGCAGCGGTCCGACATAGTGGAGCCATGCCGACGGCGAGCCATCGCGGTCGAGCACCGCGCCGTCTTCCCCGATCCCGAATCCCATGCCGATCGCATCCGGTACGATCAGGCCGTCCGCGTACAGGTTGCCGAGCAGCGACCCCGCGCGCCCGCTGAAGTCCGGCGCCGGCCCCGTGCAGTTGACGACCGCGCCGACTTCGAGATGCGCTTCGACGGCCGCGCCGCGTCGACGCACTGCCACCCCGACACCGGCCGCATGCTCGACATAGCCCGTCACCCGCCCCGCCATGACGACGACGCCGCCCCGCTCGAATTCCGCGCGCAGACGCGCGGCCGGCTCGGGCGCACAGCGGTGGCGATGCACGTCCCAATACGGCCGGACGTGACGCAAGAAGCGCCGGCGATGGTCGCTCGGCAACTGACGCCACAACGCCGGCGTCGCCGCGCGCAGCGAACCGATCACGTCGCGCCAGTCGCCGCCGGAGCGAATCGCCTCGTGCACGGCCTCGCGCACGGCGCGCACGTAATGCCGCACGTCCGCGCGCGCGAGCATGCGGCTTGCCAGCCGGTCGTCGTAGTACGGGGGCGCGTCCATGTCGCGATGTGCCTGCGGCAACAGGCCGTGGCGCGACACCACGTAGATCGGAGCCGTATGACCACGGGCGCGCAGATCGAGCACGACGTCCACCATCGTGAGCCCGCTGCCCACCAGCAGGACGGGCGCATCCGGCGCGATGTCGCGCAGCGCGCCGAGACGCCACGGATCGCGTACGTAGGCGCGGCTGTCGTAGAACCCCCGCTGCGATTCGGCGATGAACGGATCTCGGCGCATTTCGTTGCCGCTGCTCAGCACCACGCGGTCGGCATGGATGACCTCGCCGTCGTCCATCGTGATCGTCCCCCGCGCGCCGTCATCGGCCGGCGCGATCCTGACCGCGCTCCCCACCACGCTGCGAAATTCGACGTCCCTGCCGGCCTGCTCGATCGCCTCGGTCAAGCGCGTCTCGAGGTAATCACCGTATAGGCGCCGCGGCGCGAAGCTGCTGCGCGCCACGCGCGGATCGCGCCCGCTCGCGTACCGATAGAAATCGTCATCGTCCCCCGCCATCGCGCTCATCCGGCCCGCGGGCACATTGAGCAGATGGCCGAGTGCGCGCGTGCCGTAGGCCACGCCGCGAGCCATCGCGCCCGACCGATTGATCAGCAGCACCCGCATCGGCCGCACCGGAGGCCGTCGCAGCAGATGCATGGCCAACGTCGCCCCGCAAAATCCCGCACCGATAATCGCAACCGTCGTCGTGCTCATCGATTCCTCGTCCACTCCGATTGTTATCGGACGCCCAACTCTCGGGCGCCTACCTGTTCGCCGAAACCACGGGATCGCGCCAGCCGCCGCCGAGCGCCCTCGCCAGATACACCACCGTGCCGGCCTGCTTGCCGCGGATCCTCGCCAGTTCACGTTCGTTCGTCAGCATCTGTCTTTGCGCGTCGATCACGTCCAGGTAGGCGACCATGCCGTCGCGATAACGATAGGTCGCGAGCGCCAGCAATCGCCGGGAATCGTCGACGGCCTGGTGCGATTCCCGCGCCGCGGCGTCGAGCACGGCCAGGTTCGTCACGGCGTCCTGCACCTCCTGGAACGCGGTCAGCGCGGCCGACCGATAGTGCGCCTTCGCGGCCGCGTAACCGGCGCTCGCGAAACAGGCTTGCGCCGTCCTGCGGCCGCCGTCGAACAACGCCTGGCCGACCGATGCGCCGATCGACCAGACGAGGCTCGGAACCGTCGCGAGCGAAGCGAACTGCGCGCTCTGCCAGCCGATCTCCGGCGACAGCGTCAGACTCGGGAAGTACGCCGCGCGGGCCACGCCGATGCGTGCGTTGGCCGCCGCCATCGCCCGCTCGGCCGCCGCGACGTCCGGCCGCCGCTGCAACAGTTCGCTCGGCACACCGGTCGGCAAGACGGGCAGCGTGTACAGATCGCGGTTCGGCGCCAGCGTGAACTGCGGCGCAGGCTCGCCGATCATCGTCGCGATCGCGTGTTCGTATTGCGCGCGCAGCGTCATCAGCAGGCGCAGCTGAACGCGCGTCGCATCGAGTTGCGTGCGCTGCTGGAGAACACTCAGGCGAGACACCTCGCCGAACCGCTCCTGCGCGCTCACGAAATCGAACGCCTTTTGCTGCCAGGCAATCGAGCGCTCGATGATGTCGCGCTCGTCGTCGACCGCGCGCAGCCCGAAGTAGACCGACGCCAGTTGCGCGGTCAGTGCGAGGCGTACGTTCGCGAAGTCGTCGGCCGATTGCTGCGCGTCCGCCCGGGCCGCCTCCACCGAACGCCTGACGCGGCCGAACAGGTCGATCTCCCAGGACGCCCACGCGCCCGCCTTGAAATCGTTTTGCACCGTCGAGGAGTTCGGCGAGCCGTATTCCGTCAGTGGACGGTTGGCTGAGATTCGGCGGCGGTCCACCTCGGCGCCGACGCCCACTTCGGGCAGTTGCGCCGACGACGCCGAAGCGAGGACGGCTCGCGCCTGGTCGTAATGCGCGGCCGCCTCGCGCAGCGTCTGGTTGTGCTCGAGCGCCCGCTGCTCGAGCGCGTCGAGCTGTTCGATGCCGAACGCGCGCCACCACGCGCCGTCGAGCGACGCATGCGCGGGCTCCGCCGGATGCCAGTTCGCGTACTCGGGACCGAGGCGCCACGCCTGCGGCACGGATACCTCGGGACGCCGATAATCGGGGCCGACCGCGCATGCGGCCAGCAGCGCGGGCAGCAGCGCGACGGCCGCGCGCAGTGCCCCGGCCGCGCGCCGGCCGCCGCACCGCCGCGCCGCATGGCGGCGATGGCGGCGATGGCGGCGATGGCGGTGTTCGTGAAGCGCTGTTGTGCTCGATTCGTATTCCATTGCCGACACCGTGCTATGTCCGTTGCGGCTCGCCGTGCGCGTCCTCGCCGATCATCTCGCGCGTCGGCAACGGAAACCACGACGCGAGGCATATCGACGCCACCATCATCAGCGCCGATACCGCGAATGCCGAGTTGATCGAGCTGCCCGTTGCGGCGATGCCCCAAAGGTAGCTGCCGATCGAGAGTCCGCCGACGATGAACGAGTGAAACAGCGACAGCGATCGTCCCGCCACCCAAGCCGGCGACGCCGTCTGAATCGTGAGGTTGTAGGTCGAGACGACCGCGACCCAGCTCCCGCCCGCGACGGCAAGGCCGAGCATCGCGGCCGCCTGGCACGGGCTCCACGCCGTCATCAGCATGCCGGCGGCGAACGTCAGCGTGCACAGCCGGATCAGCGCCTCGCGACCGAGCCGCACGCGCAATGCCGCGCCGCCCAGCGCGCCGGACGCGGCGCCCGCGCCGAACGACGCGAGCAGGACCCCGTAGGTGCGCGCCTCGCCGCCGAACTGCGTCTTCGCAAAGAGGGGCAGCAGCGCCCAGACGGGGCTGCCGAGAAACCCGAACACACTGCTGCGAATCAACGTGCCGCGAATGCCCGGCGTGCGGAAGCAATAGCGAACGCCCTGAACCAGCAACGTCGCGAGACGCGCGCGCGCAGGCTTTCGCGCGGCCGCGCCGCGGATCGAGCGCGACAGGACATAGATGAGCCCCGCGTACGACAGGCCGCTGAGGACGAACGCCGCATCGGGCGAAACGGCCGCCACGATGAAGCCGCCCAGGGCCGGCCCCGCAGTGCGCGCGAAGTTCATCGAGAAACTGTCGAGCGCGATCGCCGCGGACAGCTCGCGCGCCGGCACCTGCTCGGTCACGGCGGACTGCCACGCGGGCTGGAACATCGCGCCCGCGCAGCCGCCGACGAACATGCAGACCAGCAGGCGCGCCGGCGTCATCGCGCCGGCGGCCATCAGCACGACGAGGCACAGCGCGACCGCGAACATCATCGACTGCGACAGCAGCATCACCGTGCGGCGATCCCACGCGTCGGCGGCGACGCCCGACATCAGCGCGAACAGCGCGATCGGCAACGTGAACGCCGTCTGCACGAGCGAGACCATCGTCGGCGAAGGCGCCATCGACGTCATCAGCCACGAGGCTCCGACGGTCTGAATCGATCCGCCGATGTTGCCGACGAGGCTCGCGACCCAGATCGACGCGAACGCGCGGTAAGCGAACGGACCGCGCAGCGTCGCGAACCACGAGACGCGCGCGGCTCGCGTCGCTTCGTCGATGCTGTCCTGCGCGCTGTCGGTCATGTCCGTCTCGCTGAATCGGTTGATCGCATCGAAATCTCTCCGGGCGCGGGACGGGTCATCGGGAAGCCAGCAGGTGCGCGGCGAGCGACTCGACCGTCGGATGACGGAACAGGTCGCCGAGCCGCGCATCGAGCTCGAGGTCGCGCTTCACGCGCGAAAGCAACTGCGTGCCGAGCAACGAATCGCCGCCGAGTTCGAAAAAATTCTCATCGATGCCGACCGCGTCGCGCCGCAGCACGTCTGCCCAGCATGCGGCGAGCAGTCGATGCAGCGGCGTGCGCGGTCCCTTGCGATCGCCCGCCGCCGCGTCGGCTCGCGGCGGCGCCGGCAGCGCGCGACGATTCAGCTTGCCGTTCGGCAGCAGCGGGATCGCGTCGAGGCGGATGATCGCGCGCGGCACCATGTGGGCAGGCAGGCGGCCCGCGACGTAGTCGCGCAGAGCCGCCGCGTCGCCCGACGATTCGCGCAACACGACGTAGGCCACGATCGTCTGCTGCTGCGTAACGTCGTCGAGACGCGGCAGCACGATCGCCTGCAGCACGTCGTCGTGTCCGCCGATCACCGCCTGGATCTCGCCGAGCTCGACTCGCAAGCCGCGGATCTTGATCTGATCGTCGACTCGCGTCAGGTGCTCGTAGCATCCGGACTCGGTCATTCGCAGCAGATCGCCCGTGCGGTACCGCCGCGCGCCATCCGGGCGCCCCGTCTCGCCGAAACGCTCGGCGCTCAAGTCCAGACGCCCCCAATATCCGAGCGCGACGAAGGGGCTGACGATCGCGAGCTCGCCTTCGGCTGCGCAAATCCCGCCCCCGGCGTCGAGCAGCGCGACCTCGACGCCCGGCACCGGCCGGCCGACCGGCAGACGCGCGACGGCCGCGTCGGCGACGGGGTCCGCGACGTACTGCAGCGCCGTCGTGCATTCGGTGGGTCCCAAACCGTTGAGCAACCGGCATTGCGGACCGCCGTGCCGCGCCGCGAGCGCCACGTCGCCGCCCGTCGCCGCCTCCCCGCCCAGCACGACCCAGCGCAGCCCGGCCGGCCGCGTGAAAGTGGGAAAAGCCGCGCGCAGCACGCTCGGCGTCGAATGCCAGATCGTCATGCGCTCGCGCGCGAGCCAGTCGCCGATGCCCTCGACGCCGCATTCGCGCACGTCCCAGAGGTGGAGGCTCGCGCCCGTCAGCAGCGTGGCGAAGATATCCATCACCGACGCGTCGAAACCGTAGTACGGCAACAGCGTCATCCGGTCGTCGGCGCCGAGGCCGATCGACGACGCATAGCAGGCGGCGTGGTGCAGCACGTTGCGGTCGCATTGCATCACGCCCTTCGGCACGCCGGTCGTGCCGGACGTAAACAGCAGATACGAGACCGCGTCGCCCCGGCGCGCGTCCAGCCGGCCGACCGTTTCCGGCAGGGCCGCGTCGTCGATGACGCTCGCCGCGACGCCAAGACGCGCCGCCGTCTCGGCGAGCGCCGGCGCGGCAAGCACGACCCGGCAGCCACACTCGCGCACGATCGCCTGCAGGTGCGGCAGCGGATGGTCGGCAATCAGCGGAACGTAGAACTTTCCGGCGCCGAGCACGCCGAACATCGCGGCGATCATCGGCGCGCCGTGCGGATAGAGCAGCGCGACCGGCTCGTTGCCGGATCCGCCCGCCGTGCGAATCGCCTCGGCAATACGGCATGCTCGCGCCGAGAGCATGCCGTAAGTCCAGCGTTCGTCGCCGCACACCACCGCGGTCGCATCGCGACGGCGCGCGGCCACGTCGACGAACCGCGCCGTCAGCGAATCGGCGGCGGCGATCTCGGCGGCGACCGCCGTCGCGAAACGCCGGCCAAATCGATCCGCTCGCGGCGGCGCCACGTCGTTCGCGCGAGTCATGTCATGGACGCTCATCGTTCGTCTCGCTTTTCGCTGTCGATGAAGGAAGGGACGGTGAAATGGCGTTACGCCGCGACCTCGGCGGCGCCCGCACGCTCGGCGGACAGGCGCGCGTCGATGTAGTAGCGGCGCAGCATCTGCGTCGCGCTCTCCACGTCCTGCGTCGTCGTATCGATGCGCACCTGCGGATTCGGCGGCGGCTCGTAGTCGGAATCGACCCCGGTGAAGGACGCGACCAACCCTGCGCGCGCGCGCCGATACAGTCCTTTCGGATCGCGTGCCTCCGCGACCGAGGGCGGCGTATCGACGAACACCTCGACGAAGCGCTTGGCGCCGACGATGGTGCGCGCCGTTTCGCGAAACGACCGTTTGGGCGAGATGCAGGAGACGACGACGAGCAGTCCCGTGTCGGCCATCAGCGCGGCGACCTCGGCAATGCGGCGCACGTTCTCCGCGCGGTCCGCGTCGGAGAAGCCGAGATCCGCGTTGAGGCCGCCGCGCAGCGTATCGCCGTCCAGCACGACGGCCGGCCACGCATCGGCCTCGGCGTGTTGCTTGAAGCACGTCGCGATCGTCGTCTTGCCCGCCCCCGAGATGCCGGTCAGCCAAAAGACGAGCGGCGCGGGCGCGCCCGTCGCGCGCACCGCGGGCGCAAGCCACGGCGCGGCCTCACCGTCGTCGAACGACGCCGCCCGCGCCATGTCGGCAACGGGCACCGCGATCGCGTCGCCTGCGTCGAGATCGACGCGCGCATCCAGCCAGCTGCATCCCTGGATCCGCTTGACGACGATGCCGTCGTGTATCAGTTCCTGCGTCCACACCACGCCGTCGGCGCGGCCGCCCTGCGCTGCGGTCAACACGACCGTCTCGGGCGCCGCCGCCCCGTTGTCGCAGCAATCGCCGGGACGGCAAGTCAGAAACGACAGCGGCGCGCAGAGCGCGCGCAGCGTGTCGGGGCGCACGCGACTGCGAAGCGCGGCCGCGTCGCCGACCCGCTCGAGTACCGAGTCGAGCGTGATTTCATAGCGCGATTCGAGGAGGCGCTTTCTCGTCGCGACATCCGCCTCGAGCAGTCCCGCATCGCCCCACTCGACGAGTTGCGCGCCGTAGCGCACGCCATTGGGCACGACGGCGACGTTCGCCGTACCGAGCCGGCGGGCGAATTCGCCCAGCCGGAAGCCGTAATGCAGATCGAGTTCGGGGTGTCCGGCGGGCGTCAGTCCCAGCACGACGTCGAACCGCCCTTCCCGATCGGCGAGCGTTGCCGCCCGATCGGCTTCGATGAACGACATCCGTCCATCGAAGCCATTCTCCTCGGCCTGGGCGCGGACGAGCGATGCCTCTCCGGCCGTGAGCGCCACGACCCGTTCCGCACCGTAGCGCAATGCCAGCAATCCGGCCGCCCCTGACCCGCACGTGTCCAGCACCCGATGCGCTGGCGCTATGGTGCGCCGCAGACCGTTCATTGCCGCGATGGACAAATCCGATGTCCGCAGAAAATCATGGCAGGACTGCGCAAAAGCAATACCACGTCTACGCTCTCTCATGGACGTTGTCATTTAATCGTTTTTGACACGCGCATGCATATAAGCATGCGCCCTCGGAATGTCGTATTTTGATCTTCTGCGGCGCTACGAAAAGGAGACCGATTTTTAGAATCAACTCATGATCAGCGTGTTTTTACATTACTTATTCTTAATACGCAAGTGCTTATTTTTGTAGTTCATATAGAAAATTTCTGACGCCAAAAAATCAATTCCCTCATTGTCCGATGGAAAAGCGTCGCAGGATCGCCCCATTTTCCCGAGTTTGCGTGCGAAGCAACATTTCAACGACATCACTGCAATTCATATCGATATGCATTGGCTTGACAAAAACTGTAAGGTCCTGTTGAATGCCACAACCCGAGTGTGATCGAGACATGATGGCAAGCGTGCGGATTGATCCGGTTACCGCCCCCAGAAGGCGGAACGCGAATAGCTGCCCGCCCGCGTTCGAAACCGCGTGGCGGCGCACGACATACAACGCCCGCCGATCCGCAAAGGTAGCTATGGCCATGGCCGGGTCATTTCAGTCATCTCTCTACAGTAGAAAGGCGCGACATGAATTCCGAGGTTCATCGACGTCCCGAAGCTGCTTGTCCCGACGTGGTCCTGCTCCCGCCGGACACATGGCGGGTCAATCCAGTGAATTCCATCAGCTCGCTCGTACGGGGCGAGCGGCGATCCGTTTACCGTCGATTTCGGCATGCGCTCACGCTCGCCGAACGTTCGTCGCCGACCGTGACGAACGAGCGTCGCCGGCATGCGCGCACATCATAGGCGCGCGGCATTGCCCGCCGTTTCCCGTTCCGGCGCCCTGCTGAAATGCCGGCGTGAAGATATGAGCCGTGCTCGACGAAATGATTATGCGCGACTTGAAAAACCGGTTGCATTCACCGGCAAGATCGGCTCGCCATGCCATTCGATTCAAGGGCAAGAATTAATGCGATTGTCCGCCCGAACGAATTCGATATATACAGCTCCATTTCGCTGCACAGCATCAAATCCATTGAATTAGAAAATAGAATATCCTCGTCGCGAAGCGAGCGTTTTTTGCTTCATTCATGGCCGATAGCTATTTTGAGATTCCTGTTCCAGACAGGCCCAGCATGAAATTCGAGTCGATCGAACAGGCGGTCAACGACAGGCTATTTCGTCAGCGCGACGGGTTGGCTAGCGGCGGGAATATTTGCCCGAAAACGGGGGGCCTCGCCTCCGGCGGCTCGATCGGGACAACCGTACCGCAGGCCCACGTCGCGAAGGGCGCCGCGCGGCGCCGCGCGAACCCGCAACGCCCGGCATGCGATCTCCGGCTTGCTGACGCAACGACGCCACACCGGCCGTGACGCTTGCGCCCGAACACGCTCCCGACCGTTCACCTGACGCCGGCGGCGCGCTGCGATGCCGGCCGCATTCATTTGTACGCCAACCTGCATGCCCATGTCCTTCGTCACGCGCCGTAAACTCGTTGCGCTCGCACTGATATCGCTCGCCGCGATCACGCTCCTCGCGTGGCTCGTCAAACCGTCCACCGACGCGCGCGCAGCCGGCGCGAAGCAGGCCGACGCCGCGATTCCCGTCACGGCCGCCGCCGTCGGCACGATGAACCTGCCGGTCTACCTGACGAGCGTCGGCTCCGTCGCGCCGCTCAACGATGTAACCGTGAGAAGTCAGGTCGACGGCCAAATCTTGAAAGTGCGATTCCAGGAGGGCCAGCAAGTGCGCGAAGGCGACGTGCTCATCGAGATCGATCGCCGGACGCTGCAGGCGGTCGCCGACCAGGCGGCCGCGAAGCTCGAACAGGACAAGGCGACGCTCGCGAATGCCCGGCTCGAGTTCGAACGTCACCAGCGGCTCGCCGAGGTAAACGCGACATCGATGCAGGTGCTGGAATCGTGGAAGGCGCGCGTCAACGAACTGAGCGCGCAGGTCCGCGGCGACCAGGCGGCCATACAGAACGCCCGCGTGGCCGTCGATTACACGACGATCCGCGCGCCCATCTCGGGGCGCATCGGTTTCAGGCTCGTCGATCAGGGCAACCTCGTCAAGGCCAACGACACTGCGCTCCTCACGCTCGTCACGACCTCGCCGATCACGGTTGTCTACTCGGCGTCCCAGGATGCGTTGCCGGCGATCCATGCGGCGCTGAGCCGGGGCCGGGTCGCCGCCGTCGCGATGACGACCGACGGCGCGACGGTCCTGTCGCACGGACGCCTGAGCACGATCGAGAACCGCGTCGATCCGGAGACGGGCGCGATCCGGATGAAAGCGGCGTTCGCGAACGCCGATGGCGCGCTGTGGCCCGGGCAGTCGGTCATGATGCGCACCGTCGTCGACGAGCTGAAGCACGTGACGGTGGTGCCGGAGGACGCGATCCAGAATGGCCCGGACGGTTCGTTCGTCTTCGTCGTCGGCGCCGGCGACAAAGTCGCCGTGCAGCCGGTCGGCGTGTCGCACCGGGCACTCGGCCATGTCGCCGTGACAAGCGGCCTGCAGGTCGGTCAGCGCGTCGTCGTGCAAGGTCAGTATCGGCTGCAGAACGGCGCGCGCGTCGCCGCGACGATGATGCCGGCGCACGACGTCGAAGGCGACGCGGACGCCGCCGACGCGACGGCCCGCGACGGGCGGGCGGCAAGCCGCGAAGCGGCCGCGGTCACGACGCGTGCGAACCGATCATGAGCCGGAACCTGTTCGCGGTATTCATCCGCTACCCCGTCGCCACCTGCCTGATGACGGCCGGCATCCTGTTCGCCGGCGTGGCCGCGTACTTTCACCTTCCCGTCGCGCCGCTGCCGCAGGTCGAGTTCCCGACCATCCAGGTTTCGGCGGTCTTGCCCGGCGCCGATCCGGTCTCGGTCGCCTCGACGCTCGCCCAGCCGCTCGAAACCCAGTTTTCGAAAATTCCGTACGTCACGCAGATGACGTCGCAGAGCACGCTCAGCTCGACGTCGATCGTGCTGCAGTTCAGCCTCGATCGCAGCATCGACGCGGCGGCCAACGACGTGCAGTCGGCGATCGACGCGGCGGCCGCGCAACTGCCGGCGAATCTGCCCTCGCCGCCGACCTTCCAGAAGGTCAACCCGGCCGATTCGCCGATCATGCTGCTAAGCGCGATATCCGCGACGCTCCCGCTCACGACGATCGACGATTACGTCGAGACGCGGCTCACGAAGAGCCTGAGCCAGATCGACGGCGTCGGCAGCGTGTCGATCGGCGGGCAACAGAAGCCGTCGATCCGCATCCAGCTCGACCCGGTCAAGCTCGCGTCGCGCGGGCTGTCGTCCGAGGAGGTGCGCCATGCGCTGTCGGGCCTGTCGGGCGTCAATCCGAAAGGCGTGTTCAACGGCACGACGCGCTCGTACACGATCTACACGAACGGGCAGTTGACCGATCCGGCGCAGTGGAACGACGCGATCGTCGCCTATCGGGCCGGCACGCCGGTGCGCATCCGCGACGTCGGGCGCGCGGTTCTCGGCCCTGAGGACAACACGCTGGCCGCGTGGATCGACGGCAAGCGCGCGGTTTCGGTCGGCATCTACAAGAAGCCCGGCGCGAACACCGTCGCCACTGTCGACAAGATCAAGGCCGCACTGCCGGAACTCGAAGCGTCCCTGCCGCCGTCGCTGAAGATCGACGTGCTGGCCGACCGCACGCAGACGATACGCGCGTCGCTGCTCGACATCGAGCTGACGCTGCTGCTGAACGTCGTGCTGGTGGTCGTCGTCATCTACGCGTTCCTCGGCAGCGCGCGCACGACGATCATCCCCGCGATCACGGTGCCCGTGTCGCTGTTCGGCGCCTGCGCGCTGATTTGGGCGTGCGGCTACAGCCTCGACAACATCTCGCTGATGGCGATGACGATCGCGGTCGGCTTCGTGGTCGACGACGCGATCGTGATGGTCGAGAACATCGCGCGCCACGTCGAGCAGGGCGAGCCGCCGCTGCAGGCCGCGTTCAAGGGGCTCAGCGAGACGAGTTTCACGATCGCGTCGATCAGCATCTCGCTCGTCGCGGTCCTGCTGCCGCTGTTGCTGATGAGCGGCATCATCGGGCGCATGTTCCGCGAATTCGCCGTCACGCTGTCGATGACGATCTTCGTGTCCGCCTTCGTCGCGCTGACGCTGACGCCGATGATGGCGGCGTACCTGCTGCGCCCGCAGCGCCACAAGTCCGGCCGGGCGGGGCTGCTCGAGCGTTCGTTCGCCCGGATGTCGGCCGCGTACGAGCGCTGCCTCGACCTCGCGCTCCGGCACCGCTTCATCACGCTGTGCGCGTTCTTCGCGTCGGTCGCGGCGTCGGTGTTCCTCTACGTCGGCATTCCGAAAGGCTTCTTCCCGCAGCAGGACACGGGCGTGATCACCGGCATTTCCGAGGCGGCGCAGACCATTTCCGTCGAGGACATGGCGCGCCATTCGATGGCGCTCGCCGCGATCATCCGCGCCGACCCGGCCGTCGAGCACTGCCAGATGGCCGTCGGCGGCAGCGCGTATGCGGGCACCACCGTGAACAACGGCCGCTGGTACATCACGCTCAAGCCGCGCAATCAGCGCGACGTCACGGCCGACGAGGTCATCCGCCGTCTGCGGCCGCAATTCGCGAAGGTGCCCGGCGTGCGCATGTACCTGCAGGCGGCGCAGGATGTGATCATCGGCGCGCGCCTCGCGCGCACCCAGTACCAGTTGACGCTGCAGAGCGCCGACGTCGGCGCACTGACGACGTGGGCGCCCCGCCTGCTCGAGCGGCTGTCCGCCCTGCCGCAGTTGCGCGACGTCGCGAGCGACCAGCAGGTGAACGGCTCGGCGCTCAGCGTCTCCATCGACCGCGATCAGGCCGCCCGCTACGGCCTCACGCCCGAGGCGATCGACGGCACGCTGTACGACGCGTTCGGCTCGCGCCAGATCGCGCAGTACTTCACGCAGTTGTCGACCTACAAGGTCATCATGGAGACGCTGCCGTCACTGCAGCGCGATCCGGGCACGCTCGACAGGATCTACATGAAATCGCCGTCGGGCGCGCTGGTGCCGCTATCGTCGGTCGCGCGCTGGACGACCGACTCGGTACAGCCGCTGTCGG
Organism: Burkholderia sp. ABCPW 14; assembly: GCF_001523835.1. Taxonomy (NCBI): domain Bacteria; kingdom Pseudomonadati; phylum Pseudomonadota; class Betaproteobacteria; order Burkholderiales; family Burkholderiaceae; genus Burkholderia; species Burkholderia sp. ABCPW 14. The sequence continues at coordinate 32,706 of NZ_LOVS01000001.1, forward strand.
TCAATCACCAGTCGCATTTCCCGTCGGTCACGATCAGCTTCAACCTCGCGCCCGGCGTATCGCTCGGCGAAGCCACGACCGCCATCGAGGCCGCGCAGGCCGGGCTGCGCATCCCGCCCGCCGTCGTCAGCTCGTTCCAGGGCACCGCGCAGGCATTCCAGAGCACGCTGGCGACGATGCCGATGCTGATCCTGTCCGCGCTGATCGTCGCATATCTGGTGCTCGGCGCACTGTACGGCAGTTTCATCCATCCATGGACGATCCTGTCGACGCTGCCTTCAGCCGGGGTCGGCGCGATCGCAACGCTGTGGCTGTTCAAGTACGATTTCAACCTGATCGCGCTGATCGGCGTCATTCTCCTCATCGGCATCGTCAAGAAGAACGGGATCATGATGGTCGACTTCGCGATCGCCGCGACGCGCGAACAGAACATGACGTCGTTCGAGGCGATCCGCAATGCGTGCCTGCTGCGCTTCCGGCCGATCATGATGACGACGATGACCGCGCTCTTCGGCGCCCTGCCGCTCCTGTTCGCGTCCGGAATGGGATCGGAATTGCGGCGGCCGCTCGGCTACGCGATGGTCGGCGGGCTGCTGGTCAGTCAGATACTCACGCTGTTTACGACGCCCGTCATCTATCTGTATCTGGACACGCTGTCGAACCGTCTCAAGGCGCGCTTCAGGCCGCCCGGACAATACCTGCCGTCCAATGCGCACGCGGAGGGCGCGACCCAGGACTGACGGGCCGCGCGCGGCGCTCGCCCGACGCCCCATCCCGCGCCGCGGCCCATCCCATCAGGACGACGCATGAGCGTATCGCGACCGGCCGGCAACGGCGAATACCCGTTCACCGTCCTGCGCGTATTCACACTTGCGCTCGACTACGCGAAAGGCTTCCTGCTGCCGCTGCTCGTCTACCAGCAAAGCGGCGGCAGCACGCTCGCGGTCGGAATCGCCTATTTCGTCGAATTCATGCCGCGCGCGCTGCTCTCGCCGCTGTTCGGCTCCATCGTGGACAGAAGTACCGGCAAGCGGTTCGCCTTCGCTGTCGAGGGCTCGCGCCTGTTCTTCATGCTGGCGTGGGTGCTGCTCGGCAAGACTCATTTCGCATGGATGCTGTCGAGCGTGGTGTCGCTGCTTTCCGGCCTGTCCCTCGTGTACTACGAGGCCACCGCCGCGCAGCGGCTCGCGCCCGCCGGCCTGCAGCGGTTCCAGACGCGATCGTAACTGCTGGAGCCGCTCGCGCGGCTTGCCGGGCCGGGCGTCGCCGCACTGGCTTTTTCCGGACTGTCGCCGCGTGCGGCGATCGGCGCGCTCGCGATCGGCTACGGACTGCTGCTCACCGCATCGATCGCCTGGCGCCCCGCAACCACGCGCCTCGTCGCCACCGCCACCGACCGTTGGACGCTCGCCTCCGAATGCGCGCGCCTCATGACGCTCGCGACGAACGTGAAGCTGCTCGCACTCACGTTCGCCGGCGGGTTCCTGAACGTCTTCTTCGGAGTCTTCCAGTCGCTGATCGCGCCGACGATGATCGGGCTGTATGGCCTGCCGGTCGCGTACAGCGCGATGCCCAACCTCGCCGGCGGCGCAATTTCGTTCGCGCTTTGCTTGCTGATTCCGCGCTTCGTGAAGGATCTGGGTCCCGCCGGCTTCGGGCTGCTCGGCACGCTATGCCTCGCGCTCGCGGCCATCCTGTCGGCTGTGAACCTGAGCGTGTGGCTCTTCTGTCTGGCGTTCGGACTGCTGATCGTCGGCAGCGCGTTCTTCGGCATTTTCTTCCGCGACAAACGCTACGAGCTGATCCCCGAGCAGCAGCTGGCGCAAGGCATCGGCGCGACCACGTCGGTCATGACCGCGTTCCTGCCGGTCGCGGGACTCGTGACCGCCGCGACGAACGCGTATCCTTCCGTGCTCGTCATAGGCATCGTCGGCCTCGTCGTGGCCGCCATGCTGCTCGCCACCATCCGGTTCGTCGGCGGCGGCGCGCACGACGCGGCGCGGCGCTTCGCGGCCGCGGACGAGTAGCCGGCGGCATCCGCGCCGCCCGCTCGCTCAGAATGTGCCGCCCAGCATCGCGAGCAGATTGTACGAACGACGCCGCGCGTTGCCGATGTCCACCTGCATGGCCAGCTTTGCGCGCCACGACTTCGCGGGATCGACGGTCAGCGCGACCGACAGCCGTTCATAGGTCGCGCTCCCGCCGTCGACGGCCGTGCTGATCGGCAGATCGGGCGCATAGCGCTGGGCGGTGACGAGCGTCCGGTTGTTGAACGCATCGTGCCGCAGGTGCGCTTCGGCGGACAATTCGCCGAAGCGCAGCCCGATGGTCGCGAGCGGGGCGGCGAAGCGCACGCCCGCGCCTGCGCTCACGCCTTTCAGCCGCTGCACGCCGACGTTTTGCACGAGGATCGGATCGCCGTCCTCCGCGTAGCCGCGTGCGACGAGCTGCGTATAGCCGACGTCGGCGACCGGACCGAGCCGCGCACCGCCAAGCGAGAACAGATACCCGGCCTTGACGAGCCCGCCGAAGTCGAAGCCGTTGGTGGTCGCGCTGATCGAGCCCGCGAGCGCCGCGCTGCGGTTCAGCCGGTATTGGTTCCAGCCGGCGCCGACATACGAGCGCACGAACAGGCCGGCGCGGTCGAATGCGTGGTAGAGGCCGAGCCGGTATGCATGGATCCCGATTCGCCCCTGCCCGCCCGCGATCGAACCGTTCGCGTTGCCGCTCGAAAAGAGCGTGCCGGCTCTCGACTCGGCGGACAGCCGGTACTCGGCGCCGATCGAGAACAGCTCGACGTCGCTGTCGAACGCGTCGATACCGGTTTCCGCGCCGTGGAAGTTGCGCGTATAGCCGACGTCGGCGAACAGCGACAGCTTGTCCGACAGCGCAACGCGCCGCGGACCAGGCGGCCCGCCGTCGGCGCTGCTCAGCGCCGACAGCGCGCTCGCCCGTGCGACATCGAGCCCCAACGCCGGCGCGGTCGCGATCGCTGTCGGCGCATTCAATTGATTCGCGATGTAGCGCGCCATGTACTGATGCACGCTCGTCATCATGTGCGTTCCGTCCGCCGTGAGGTAGGTGTTCTGCAGGTCGACGGAGCCGCCACTGCAAGAGGGCACGTTGCGGCACTGCACATCCGGCGCATCGTTCAGCCCGTATGCGGACGGATTCCGGCGCATCTGGTTCAGGAGAGACGACACGTCGAACAGGTGAACGTTTACGCCCTGTCGCGAAAACTGCACGAGATCGGCCGGCAGCTTGTTGTTGTAGTCGACGTATCCCGGCCGCGAACCGTTGGCGTCGTTCAGGTTCAGGATGACGAACTGACGGCCGCCGATCCCGATCAATCGCTGCAGTTGCGCATTGACGTTCGACAGCGTGTACGCGCTCATTTGCGCGATGCTGGTCGGCCGTGGCACGCCCAGAAACGGCTCGATACCGTTCAGGCTCGCCTTGGTCAGATCCTGGTCGTTGGTGCCGATCCAGATCCCGACCACGTCGTCGGACCGCAGCCGCGGATGGGCGGCAATCAACTGATCGACCTGGTCGACGAATCCGGGCAGCGTGCGCCACGTCGGACGCGCCGCGATGATGTTGAGATAGCCGCCGTGGCCGCTCAGCGCGCCGTTGATCGCGTAATCGTCGTCTGGCGAGAACCGTGCGCCGATCAGGTCCGGCAGATATTCGGCCCACACCGGGCCGTTCGACGAACGGCCGTTCCGAAAAATCGTCGACGTGGCGTTGGGCAGGATGCCGGTCAGCCTGACGACCCGGCCATTGTCGGTCAGGCTGTCGCCCAGCGCGTAGAATTCGCGGGCGGAGGCTGCGGCGGGCATCGCCAGCGCGATGCCGAGCGCGATCGCCCCGATCGGACGTGTCTTCTTGGAATGGATCTTCATTTGGCGGAACGCCGTCCTCGATATTGGGAATGCATGTCGTCCGAGGCTCGTGAGCGAGCCTTTCTCGTGTTCGAAAAACCGTTGAAAGCCAGCGGCCGCGCGGTACGACCGCCCCGCGCGGGTGCGCTTGCCGCTCAGCCGGCGAAGGTGGCCTGGAAGCGCGCGGCGAACCGAACGATGTCGATTTCGGCATAGTGATTGATGCCGGGCGCAAGCTTGCGCTCGCCTCAGCAGAGCGTAAATGCCAATTCGTAATTCGCCTCTGATTTTCGAACCACTTATTATCGACAACGCTTGTTCCCGTCATGCGGGAAATCGTGTTTGACGAACACGATCCGCCTCGATGATCGCGATATGTCTCGGCCGTTTCGGCCTGATCCCGGCGCGCAAGGGAAGACCGTGTGCCCCGGACCGCTTGCCGCGACGATGGCGTCTTTCGGAAAATATCGCGCTGCTCCGCTTAATCGACATGCATTTCGAGAGCGAAATGCTTTCACACTGTCGATCAACCATCGCCGACTTTGAATACCAATGGAATAACTTCGGCATTATTGCCAATAATCGACGGGACAGCCAGGCGATGCCGTTTCGGAAACGTCGCCGCACTCGCGTGTCACGCTGTCATTTGACGCATGTGTCGAGCGTTCATCGGCGTGGCCGGGTGATCCATGCACACGCCGTACGCGTCAGTGGCACGGCAGGGCCGCGACGCGGCAATCGAGAGGCCCGCTGACACGCCCGCCTTGCCGGCGCCGACACGAACTTTGGCGCAGCGGGCTTCGAGGCAACGCGCCGCGTCGATCGCGTGACGCCGCATACGGTGCAAAACGATGACCGCGCCGGCTGGTCGCTCGGCGATCAGCCGGCACGCGACACGCTGGTCCGGCTGTGCCCCAATCGACGTAAGCGCAAAGGCATCGAGCGGAACTTTGGTGTGGTCGAGGCAGGACGGTCGGTCGAATTCGGCAGGCGACGTATCGGGGTCGCGAGCCAGTCGAGCAGTGGTTCTTGTTGTGATTCGCGGCCGACGACCTCGCGCGGATGCCACCGTCCGACGATGGAGACTCGCCCCGAGCTCGTCGCCGGCTCCAGTCGCGCTCCGAAAAGCCAGCTGTTCGTCGCACACGCCGCAAGCCGCCTGCGCCAACGCGAGCGGACGTACGTCGCTGCCAGTCGAGCAACTCGGCAGGGCCTGACGACGGGCCGCGCGATGGCCGACTAAGAAAAAGCCCCGCAAGTCCGAGAACTTGCGGGGCTTGTTCCGCCATTTCTGGCGGAGACGGAGTAATTTGGCGGAGAGAGTGTCCCACATTGTGAAATCCAACAACCTCCAGTGAGTTCCAAAAATCCTTTCGGCTCAACGCTCTAGCGAAGTTTCGGGTTGCCATTCATTCCGCAAACATCCGGGCAAAGCCAAGGGAAGCCAGGAACCATTTGATAGTCGCTTTGTAAGTCAGGAGGTTGTGTATGCGTATGCTCAACAGGCTAACCGCGGTGCAAGTCGCACGAGCAAAGAAGCCCGGTTTCTATTGCGACGGTGGCGGCCTTTATCTACAGGTTACCCGAACGCTGGCGAAATCGTGGCTGTTTCGTTACATGCGGCGCGGCGTGCCTCGTGGCATGGGCTTAGGCCCGACCCACACCGTGTCACTTGCTGACGCTCGCATCAAGGCACAGGAAGTCCGACGGATGCTGCTCGAGGACGTTGATCCGCTCGAAGCGAGAATCGCGAAGCGTCAGTCAGAACGCCGCGAGCGCAAGAAGTCGCTCGCTTTCCGGGACTGCGCGAACCAGTACATCGAAGCGCATCGCAAGTCTTGGAAGAACGAGAAACACGCGGCCCAGTGGAGCAGCACCATCGAAGCCTATGCCAATCCGGTCATCGGTAAGCTCATGGTAGCTGACATCGAAACCGATGAGATCGTGCAGGTGCTGGAACCCATCTGGGCCGACAAAACCGAAACTGCCACCCGCCTTCGCGGGCGTATCGAGTCGATTCTTGCGTGGGCAACTGTGCGCGGTTATCGGAGCGGCCCCAATCCCGCCCGCTGGAAAGGTCATCTGGACCACCTTCTAGCGAAGCCGTCCCGCCTTCGCAAAACGAACCACCACGCAGCCCTTCCCTATGCCGAAGCGCCCGCTTTTATGCAGCTCTTGCGGCAACAGGAAGGAGCCGCCGCCCGCGCATTGCAATTGGTCATCCTGACCGCGAGCCGCACGAACGAAATCATTGCCGCACGCAAATCAGAATTCGACCTGCAAGCGAAAATCTGGACGATTCCTGCTGAACGCATGAAAGCTAAGCGTGAGCACCGCGTTCCGCTCTCTTCAGCCACGTTGGAATTGGTCAAACCGCTGATCGACTTCGGCGCCAGCGAGTTTCTGCTTCCAGCCAGCAAGGGGAACGGGCACCTGTCCAACATGGCTATGCTGCAGCTGCTGAAGCGGATGAAGCGAGAAGATTTGACCGTTCATGGTTTCCGATCCACCTTCAAGGACTGGGCTCGTGAGACCACCGACTATGCCCGCGAAGTCTCGGAAGCAGCACTTGCCCATATCATCGGCGACCAGACGGAAGCAGCATACGCACGCGGCGACCTGTTCATGAAGCGCGCTGGCCTGATGCAGGATTGGGCCAACTATCTCGGATAGCAATCATCGTCATTTGAGGGGCGGGCGGCGTGATCGCCGCTCGCTTCATTCCCTCACGCCCAAACCCTTCGCATTGCGACGCCGGCGTTTCCCGCTCCAGACTGCTTGCGATTATCGGCCCCTGCGTCGATTGCCCTCCCGTTCCTATTCGATCAGCAAAGCACGCATGCGCTATCGGGAATAGCCACATCAAAACCAGTACACCGAGCAGCGAATTCGTCCATCACAGACCGACATCATAATGGCGCGATGATTAGACCGTTCGCTCTAATGTATCCCGGATAGTCCCGTCGCGACAGACCGTCATCGATGTCGCGATAACGTGTTTTCCGAATAAACATTTCGTGGAAACTCAGCTTGCCTGCGACTCTCAGCGGTGAAGTTCGCCCCAAATTCGTGCGAGCAACTCCGGTTCTTTGAACTCGCTCACAGTGCACGCGACATCGGCGAATTAGATAGAATGATCCACTCTGGAAACGCTTCCTTCATTCCGTGTCGGCATCGCGCAATACCTAGGGTTCGATGAGCGTCATACCTGTCGTGCAAGGAGTATCTGTGCATCGCTGAAGTCAAGAAGGTAGAAAAATGGATAAGACCAGACATAAGCATACGAGGGCTTTAAATCTCGCGGTCCAAGTGATCATCAGACCGCGCATTCCTAACCGGCTCATATCCCACAATTTGGGCAAGCGCATCGATTCGAATTCCGTTCTTGCGCAAACGAGCGAGCAACCTGTTTCCGTAGTGTCACGCGCGGGATCAGGCATCCGCTGTGATTCGCTCCCGGCCTACGAGCGACAGCGCATCGGTCCATAGCCACTCCACATCCCTCTGCGGACCTCTCCACGTGCTCCCGTTCCGCGGCAGCACTATAGGGTCGTGCCGCGCTCCGGATTGGTGACGGTATCGCGCATCGGTTTGCCTTCCCATACCAGTCACCCCCAACCCGCGCCACCGAGCGCCAAGGAGTGACTGCTATGCCGCGTCTCATCGAGCCCAACGCGCCTGCCGACGAACTCGTCGAACACTGCATCCTCCGCCGCAAGGACGTCGAACGCCGTACCGGCTTCAAGCGTTCGCACATCTACAACCTCATGCATCAGGGCAAGTTTCCCCGAGCGATTCCGCTGGGCGCCCGTGCCGTCGGCTGGGACTCGCGGGAAATCGATCAATGGATCGAAGAACGCAAGCAACAACGCGCTTGACGACTCGCACAAGGTGATAGGCCATGCTTGTCGTCTCCCTGATTTCCACCAAGGGCGGGGTCGGTAAAACGACGACGGCCGCCAATCTGGGCGGCTTTGCCGCCGACGCGGGACTGCGCGTGTTGCTGCTCGATCTGGACGTGCAACCCACGCTATCGAGCTACTTCGCCGTGAAGGCGCGCGCCGAGGCCGGCGCCTACGAATTGCTCGCGTTCAACGACACCAATACCGACCGGCTCATCTCCCGCACGGCGCTCGACCGGCTTGATCTGATTCTGTCCAACGACGATCGCGGTCAGTTGAGTTCGCTGCTGCTGCATGCGGCCGACGGACGGCTTCGCCTGCGCCATCTGCTGCCGGCGTTCCGTCCGCACTACGACCTGCTGCTGATCGACACGCAAGGCGCACGCAGCGTGCTGCTCGAAGCTGCCCTACTCGCGTCGGATCTCGCGCTGTCGCCCGTCACACCGGAGCTTTTGTCCGCCCGCGAATTCCGGCGCGGCACGCTGCGACTGCTGGAGGACATCGCGCCGTACCGACACCTGGGTATCACGCCGCCGCCGTTGCATCTCTTGATCAACCGCATGCCCGCCGTATCCCGCAACGCACGACTCATCCGGCAAACGCTGCGCGACCTCTTCGTGGCACGTACCGATGTGCGGGTGCTTACCACCTGCGTTCCCGCGCTCGAAGCGTATCCGCGCGCGTCCACGCTGGCGCTGCCCGCCCATCGTGTCGAACATCGCGCACCGTCCGGCCGTGTCGCGCCCTCCGCACTCGCCACGATGCACGCGGTGAGCGACGAGCTCTTTCCGGCCTGGCGCGAGCGCTTCCAACAGCTCGCGCTTCGGCTGGCGCCAGCGACGCCATCGCCATCCACCGTGGACAAGGACTGACGTCCATGGCCGCGCTCACGCCCGACGACATGGCCGCGAAGCTGCTCGCCGACGGCTTCGAGCGAAACGGCCCTGTAGCATCCGCGCTGACCGACCCGATCGCCGACACGCCGATGGTCGTGACGCTGGATCAGTTGCGCCCCTACGAACTCAATCCGCGCGTGACACGCAATCCCCGCTACGACGATCTCAAAGCGTCGATCCGTGAGCGCGGACTGGATGCGCCACCAGCAATTACGCGCCGGCCGGGCGAGACGCATTACATCATTCGTAACGGCGGCAACACACGCTTGGCGATCTTGAACGAGCTGTGGACGGACACGCACGACGAACGGTTCTTTCGCATTCCATGCCTGTTCCGTCCCTGGTCGCCGCGCGGCGAGATCATCGCACTCACCGGCCATCTCGCCGAGAACGAATTGCACGGTGCGCTCACCTTCATCGAACGTGCGCTCGCGGTGGAGAAAGCCCGCGAGTTGTACGAGCAGGAAAGCGGCGGCCCGCTGTCGCAATCGGAACTGGCCCGACGGCTCACCCACGATGGCTATCCCACGCCCCAGCCTCACATCAGCCGCATGCAGGAAGCGGTGCGGTATCTGCTGCCCGCCATCCCGACCCTGCTCTACGGCGGACTCGGCCGACCGCAAGTTGAAAAGCTCGTCGCGTTGCGTCGCGCGGCTGCACGCACGTGGTCGCAACGAGACGGCGAGGAAGCGGATTTCGCCTTGTTGTTCCAGGACGTGCTCGCACTCTTCGACGGCGACGTTGCCAGCTTTGCCGTGCAGCGCATGCAGGATGAATTGATCGGGCAGATGGCCGAACGGCTCGGCGTGGATTACGACGCGCTGAGCCTGGACCTCGCGGAATCCGAGACGCGGCAGCGCGCCCTCGCCCGGGAACCCGCCGCACCACCGGACACCGCTTCGCCTCACGCCCGAAAAGGCTCACCTCCGCCCGATGCAAGCACACCTTCTCCGATGGCCGGTTCCTCCACTGGCGATGCCGCGCCCCCACCCATAACGCCCTCGCCCTCGACACCGACCAAGCCACGGCCATCGTCCGTGCCGAACGACGATGCCGGGTCCGTGCAGCAGCACGTCGTATCGCCAGCGCTCGACACCGGACGATTGCAAGCGCTCCGACAACTGGTCGCTGAGCATACCGGCGAGGACACGCCGTCCGATTTCGCCACGACCGTGATTCAGGCCGTACCCGTGCAGGCGGGCGGGCTCTATCCAATCTCGGACGTATGGGTTATCGCGCCGAGCCTCGACGATCCACAACCGCTACGTACCCACATCGCGCAACTCGCGCGCGAGATCGCCGCCGAGGCCGACATGGATGCTTGCGTGGTCGCGACTGACCACGGCATCGGCTACCGCATCGACGATACCAGCACACATCGCACGTCACCGTTACCGTTTTTTGCGCGTGCGGTGCGTGGACTGCTGTTCGCCCTCACGGTGGTGGCCCCGGACGTTCCGGCCGCCTCGACGGAGTCGGCCTTGGCCAGTCTGCACCTGGCCGACGATCTGGCTCCCTTGCTGCTGGGCGGCACGCTCGCGCACCCGCTGATGCGTCTGAGCGATGCTGCTCTCGTGAAACTGTATCGACTGGTACGTCTCGCCCGCCGCCTGCACGACCATCTCCACGCTCCACCCGGCGCAGCGGAAGGCACGCATGGAGCCTCCTGATGTCGACACCCCACCCCTTGAACCAGGCCGTGATTGCCCAAGCCCTGCATGATCTTCGCCACGGCCAACTGCGCCGTTGCAAAGCCATGGGCTTTGGCGACGACGCGCTCGAAGCGCTGAAGCACCCGGAGATGGTGAGTCTCCTGGTCAATGCGTCGGTGGCTTGGTGCAAGGTACAGGTCAACGTCGACGTCTTGCGTCGCTTGCTGCATCAGGCCCGCGATGTCGAACAGGAAATCGAAACCGTTGACCGCATGCTCCGGCTGGGTGCGAGCACGGAGATGGTCAGCCAGTTCTATGGCCTCACGCATCAGGAAGTCGCTCTGCGTCGCGACATGCTCGGTATGCCCAAGCGCAAGGGCCGTTGGCCCGTCCTCAGCGAGGCGCAGGAGAAAGCGGTGTGGGAACAATGGCAACCGCGCATCAAGGCCGAAGGCGTCGATCCACACGACGACATGGCGATGCTGGAGCTGTGCATGGACACCGCCGAAGCCTTGAATCTGCCGATGGCGGTCCTCTGGAACGTCATGCAGGGGTGGGTTGCCGAAGGGCTCGTATAGGCCATGGCGGCTCGCCCTGCCGACCCGTCTGGCAAGCCGACGGCACGGTCGGGTGACGCCGTTCTGTTCAGCGGCAACCGCCATGAGACCGTACCGCGCGCGCTCTTTCTTGATCACCGGCTGACGCCACTCGAACGCAACGCGTGGCAGGTGATCCGAATGCAACTGCAGCGCGACGGCATCACGACGTTTCCCACCTACGACGAACTCGCCCCGTATCTCACGTCGATGCCCTGTACGAACAAGGCGTCGTCAGAGACGGTCGCCCGCGCCTTGACCATCCTGCGACTGACGCGATGGCTGAGCCTCGTCCAGCGTCGCCGCGACAAATCGACTGGACGCCATCAGGGCAATCTATACGTGCTGCACGACGAACCGCTGTCGCCCTTCGAAGCCATCCAACTCGACGTGGAATATCTGGATCTCATCAGCCGCGCGCTGAGCCACGCGAGCAAAGCGATCCAATCGATCGGCGATCGCGTCCTCGAGGAACTGGCGACCGATCCGCTGCTATCCGGTTGCGTCCTGCCGACGCGGTTGCAGATCATCACGCAACGATTGACGCAACAGGGTCTGCACGACGATACCGACGACACGATCGACGACGCAGCGCCGCAGACGCCCAGTTATCCACAGCACGCATCCGAAGACGGTGGCGCACACCGTCTTCGGATTTACGATGAACGGCCTTCGGATTCCGAACACGGTCGAAAACCCGCGCCAGAAGACCGTCTTCGGAATCCGAACGCGGACCGTACAGTACGTATAAACCCCTCTTCTAATACACCTACTCCTGTACCGCGCGCGCGTGACGCGTTGCGTCTGCCGGCACGCTTCGCGACATTGCGCGCCGAGCAGCAAAACGGCGCCTTGGCGGCGCTGCAACAGGTCGATCCGTCCCTGCGCCAGGCGGTGCTCGACGAATGGCAAGCGCGACTCGAGTCGCACGCCGTACGCAAGCCCGCCGGCTATCTGTTCGGCATTATCGGCAAGGCGCTGCGCGGCGAGTTTCAGGCGTGGTGCGCACCATCAAGCCATTCACCTGCCTCTACACCACCGGCCATCCCTACGCCGAGCGCGCGACCGGTCGATACCAACGTCGTGCAGCAACACCTCGCGCACCTTCGTGCACTCTTGCGCTTGCCACCGGACGATGCTGGATGATCAAACTGGCCCGCACGCGTTCCATCGCGAACCACGGGCGGCTATACCACTGGTATAGCTTTGCGGGTGACGAGGCACACCCATGCCGATGGCTCCGCATGACCCCTTCGCACCGCCGACGTTCTGTCGAGGCAACGCCCATTCCATCGTGATCCGCCGAAGGCTATACCACTGGTATAGCTAGGCAAGCCCTGCCGTCCCGTGCATGTTCCGGTACGCGTTCTCACGTTGCCCGCGCACGCCGGTCGGCGCGCTCTCCGGTACTGGCATAATGGCCCCGTCAGCGGGGACGCCCCGGTTGCCATGGCAGGCACCATGACATTGCTTCGCGCTCTCCGTCTTCATGCCTGTCGTCACCACGCGCCCCACCCCGGATCTACGCGAGGCAGGCCTTGAACAACACGAACGACGAACCTCTGCGCGTCCTGCGGTTTTGGCGCGACCTGGAAATCTTCAATATCCCGACCACTCCGACGGCGAAGGACAATACGCCGCAAATCAAGGTCACCACACTGCGCCGTCGCGGCCCGCAAAGCACACTGCCGTGGCATCGCGAAGAATTCGCACCGACCGAGCCGCACGCTTTCCTGCATGTCGTCTACGTGGGCGTGGCCGATGTGGAGGACCTCGCCCGCCTGGTGTTGCGCGGCATCCTGCCCAACGATGACCTCAGCGAACGCGAAATTCAGCGCGTGAGCGGCCAGGGGTGGCTGGCCGCCTTCGTCGTCAACGAGCACGGTGTGCCGCTGCCCAGCAGCTACTTGGCGGCGAGCTACGCGCACGGCGTCGACGCGTTTCGCGAGACCGGTACGCTGGAGAACGTCAACGCGCGCCTACAGCGTGCGCAGGAAGAGTTCGCGCAGCGCTGCCATCGCCTTGCGCCGGCCAATGAAAGTGACGACACCACGGCATCCTCATCGGGCACAGCGCTGCGATGGGAGGACCTCGAGGCCGAGCGTGACGTGGTCTGTGCGCTGCTCGGCGAGGGCGCAAAAAAAGCCACGCTCGACTGGCGTGTCGTCGTGCGCACCAGCCGGATCAAGCACAGCAAGCTCAAGGACAATCAGGAAGCGGCCACCGAATTCCTCAATTCGTTCTACCTGGACGATCTCGACCGCCTGATCGATCGCGCCGAAAAGCAGCAACCCTTCGGCGCCGCCCTGACCCGCTACCTTGGCGCGGCCATCAAGCCCGAAGGACGAATCGACATCCTCACCGAACACGCCACCATGGCGCAGTTGGTCAGCGCCGCGCACCTGCCGTCCGCGCGCTGGCCGGCGTCTTCCAAGTACCCATTGGTGCTCGCCCAACAGGCTGCCGTCGCGGAGGTGTTGCGCACGCTGAGCCCGGACAGCGGCATCCTCGGCGTGAACGGCCCGCCCGGCACCGGCAAGACCACGCTGCTCTGCGACGTGATCGCCGAGATCGTCACGGAGCGCGCCAGGCGGATTGCCACACTCGACAAACCCGCGGCCCTGTTCGAAGAGCCGCTGCAGATGGCCGGCATGAAGTTTTCGCCGCTCAAGCGCGCCGTGATCGACGGCACCTCCATCGTCGTCACCAGCAACAACAACAACGCCGTCAAGAACATCACGCAGGAATTGCCGGCCCGTGCCAAGATCAGCCGCGAATTCGAACCGGTCGCTTACTTCGACGAAGTGATCCGCGAAATCTTCCGTGCGCAGAAAGTGCTCGACGACGAAAAACAGCCCATCGATGGCTGGGGCATCATCGCCGCCGCACTGGGTAACGTCGGCAATCGGCGATCGTTTGCCGCGGGTTTCTTCCGTGACGAACGCAAGGCCAAACCGTCGACAGCCGCTGCCAACCCAGCGACCGATGCGCCGGACGATGACGGCGATGACGCGGCGGAAGCGACAACGACGAACGATCCGATCCAGCTTGCCGAACCCCGCGACGATCGTCCGCCGACGATGAAGCAGATCCTGGAGAAGGCCAACAAAGATTACCCGCGCTATCAGGCCGAATGGAAAGCCGCGAAACGCGCGTTCCTCGATGCGCACGCCGAGGTCGAAAAGCAGCGCGCCGTGTTGGTGGCCGCCGAGCGAGCCGCACGCGAGCTGGATCGCAGCCGCATGCAACGGGAGACGCTCGAGGCATCCCTCCAAATCGCGACGGACACGGTTACGGCGAGTGAACAGTCTCTGGCCGCGTCGCGCGCACAGCAGACCGACCTGCGTGCGCTGATGCAAAGCCATCAGGCGGTCCTCGCGCAGTGCGAAGCCGCCTATCTGCCCTCGCTCTGGGATCGCCTGATGCGATGGCTCGGCCGCGAAACGCCACGCATGATCGCGCGACGCCAGGCACTCGAGGCCCCGACGCGTGCACTGAGCGAAACCACCGCAACGCTCAGCGCACTCAGCCGCGAGATCGCGCAGTCGGAGACCACCCTTCGGCGTGAGCGTGAACGGCATCAAGCGCTATCGCGTGAGTTCGCCGCCTTGATGCGGCAGTGTCACGCCCACCAGCAGGCGCTCGATGCGGGCTATGCGACCGGTGCGAAGCACTTTCCGACTGATGCGTTCTGGTCCTTGCCCTCTGACATCCGTCATCGCGCGAGCATCGCAGTCAGCGCCCCACTCGATCATTTGCGTGCGCGGCTGTTCCTTGCCGCCGTCGAACTGCATCGCGCCACGATCCTCGCCAACGCCGGCAAGTTCATCGGCAACCTGCGCGTCGTGAACGGGATGCTCACCAACACGCTGCAGGACAAGTTGCCCGCAGATCAACGGCCGCTGCTATGGGACGTGCTCTTTTTCGTGGTGCCCGTCGTGTCCACGACGCTCGCCTCGTTCGATCGGCTGTTCGTCGGCATGGAACAGGACAGCATCGGCTGGCTACTGATCGACGAAGCGGGCCAGGCCACGCCGCAATCGGCCGCCGGCGCGATCTGGCGCAGCCGTCGCGCGGTGATCGTCGGCGATCCACTGCAAGTCGAGCCGGTCTTCACCGTACCGTTGCGCCTCACCGAGGCGTTGCGTCACCGCCATCAGGTCGATTCAGCCTGGTCGCCCGCTGACGAGTCGGTGCAAACGCTCACCGACCGCATCACGCCGTTCGGTTCCTGGGTCAGCACGTCGGCCGACGACACCGGCGGCGATACGCGCATCTGGACCGGCATGCCGTTGCGCACGCATCGACGCTGCGACGATCCCATGTTCTCGGTCGCCAACCGCATCGCCTACGCCGGCCAGATGGTGCAGGGGCGCGTCGATGATGAAGGGCAACCGCTTCCCACGCCGTTTTCCTGTGTCCTCGGTGACAGCGCTTGGTTCGACGTGGCATCCACGCGCGTACGCCATCCCGTGTCAGAAGACGAGTTGGATGTGCTGCGCCAGTGCCTCATCGCCCTTCGGCGCGAGCCGGCGCGTGGCGAGGACAACAAGCCTGCCCGCGTCTACGTCATTTCGCCGTTCCGCAAGGTGGCGAACGCCTGTAGCGATCTCGCGCGACGTGGGAAATTCGACGGCATCGATGTTGGCACCGTCCATACGTTTCAGGGCAAGGAGGCCGCGATCGTCTTCCTCGTGCTGGGCACGGCGCCCGGCCAGCAAGGCGCAGGCGCTCGCGCGTGGGCAACCGGTGCGCCGAATCTGCTCAACGTCGCCATCACCCGCGCCAAGTGCCGCCTGTACGTGATCGGCGACACGCAACAGTGGGGCGGACTGGACTATGTCAGCGAGCTGTACGCCGCACTGCCGGTGGTGCGTCTACCGTCCAGCACGCAACCCTCCACGCCGGCGGAAGACACGCCCTCCCTCTTCGACGCGTAACGCGCGTCGCACGCATCCATCGATAGTGGCCGTGAGCTATACCAGTGGTATAGCTCACTCCGTCGTGTGCTTCGTCGGCGCTAATCCGGCCGCCGCGCCATGCCCTTTGTTCACTGACGGCCTTCCCAGCGATCGTCATCGTGACACCCGTCCTTCCTCGCGACGAGTGTCCCCATGGCGAACGAACCCTCCTCCCTGCAACTGAATCTCGGCGCGCTGCGCAGCGCGATGCAACTGACGCTGCACACGCACCACGCCGCGCGTATCTGGCACGGACGCGCCGCGGCCGAAGGACGACCCGGCATCATCGGACTCAGCGGCTTCGTCGCGATCATGAACAAGATGAAGCGCGGCGCCGAACAGGACGATCCGTATTCCGACGGGTGGATGCTGCGCATCGAGGAGAAGCTCACGCAGACCAAGGCCACCTTGCAAACACTGCGCGAACAGGTCGATCAGGCGCTGGCCGACGTGCCGCCCGCGTTGACGCTCGGCGACAACCTCAACATTCAGCCGGTACGGCTGCCGCTCTTCATCAACGCGCAACTCGGCTTCATGGCGGTGTATCTGCTCGCCGACTACGACGATCTCGCGCGGCGCCTGATCCTGGCGCACCACACCGCGATGATCGATCGCCGCACGCTGGAACGTTGGCTCAACGAGGGCGCGCACGCGCTGCGCAGTCTTTTCAGCCTGGCCCAGCAATACCGCTACTCCGGCACGCAGCGCGACGACTTCGCCGCAAACAATGCTGCAGCGCGTGCTGCGAGAGAGAAGTTCGGCGAGTTGCCGCAGGACGTGCTCGAAGGCACGCGTCGCTCGCGCTTTGCACCACCGATCGTACGTCGCAGTGGTCTGGCGCAGCGTCCGGCATCCACCGCGATCCCAACGGAACCGGCTGCGGCAACCGCAGACGATGATCATCATGCCGACGATGCGGAGGCATCGTGAGCAGCATGCACGAGGACGTCGGCGCATCCCGTCGCTTTGTGCCGCTGGAACAGGCAGCCTTCCAGCGGCTGGAACACGCGGCCTACCTAAAAGGCCTTTTAAAACCTTTTAAAGGTAAGGGGGATCTGGACGTCTGGGCCAGCCAATGCGAGGCACTGCGCGACGCGCTCATCGCGCTGGCCGAACGCACCCTTCTGCCGCAGGCGCGTCGCCCACCGTTCGATCGACTGCCGATCTACCTGGCCCAGCAGACCACTGGCGCAGGCACGACCTTCCTGCGCTGGCGCAACCTCGACCGGTCCGCGATGGGTGTCGCGCTGTGGGATGCACTGCTCGACGATCTCCGCGCGCCGGCGGCGCTGATCGACGACCTGTACGCGATGGAGCTGCAGCGCATCGCACTCAACATGCAAATCAGCCTGCTCCACACCCTCGCCCGCCAGGCGCATGCCGGCGCCTCCGCGATGGCGCACGCCGATGACATCTACCACCGCCGTGTCGCCCGACAGGCCCACTCCAAGGAGTACCCATCATGAGCATCCGCTTTATTGGCGAAGGCAACATCGGCTCTGCGCCGGAGTTTCGCGAATTCCCACACGGCAATGACGATCCCGATCGTCTGCTGCGCCTGAACGTGTATTTCGACAACCCGGTTCCCGTGAAAGACGGATACGAGGATCGCGGCGGCTTCTGGGCGCCGGTGCAGCTGTGGCACGACGAGGCCGAACACTGGGCCACGCTCTATCAGAAAGGCATGCGTGTGCTCGTTGACGGCCGCATCGTGCAGGACAAGTGGACCGACAAGGACGACAACCCGCGCGTGACTTTCGTGATCGAAGCGCGCTGCGTCGCGATCCTTCCTTATCGCATCGAGGCGATTGCGCTCAGCCCCAAACCGGGACGGGACGCCGATCACGACGATCGGACAGACGCACCGGACGAATAGTCCTCCGTCGCTATACCCGTGGTATAGCTGATGCCTCGCGAGCGCCTGCGCCAAACGACTGGCGCTCGCCGTGCGCCAGTGGCGCGTACCATCCCCCAATGCGGCCACTCGGCGATTCCGTTTTCGGCTCTGTCTTCGCGTCGTGCACTGCCATCGTCATCACCGTCATGGTGATGGATCGAAGGTGTCGCAATGCGCCTCTTCCTGTGTGAGAAACCATCGCAGGGCAAGGATATAGCCCGCGTACTCGGTGCGAAGCAACGCGGCGATGGTTGCTTTCATGGCAATGCCATCACGGTCACCTGGTGCATCGGGCATCTCGTCGAAGCGGCCGAACCCGAAGCCTACGGTGAGCAGTACAAGCAATGGTCCATCGATCAGTTGCCCATTCTTCCCGATCCGTGGCGCATCGAGGTTAATCCGAAGACGGCGGCACAGTTCACCATCGTCAAGGCACTGATCGCGAAGGCCGACGAACTCGTCATCGCGACCGATGCCGATCGCGAAGGCGAAATGATCGCTCGCGAGCTCATCGCGTTGTGCAGTTATCACGGTCCCATTCAGCGCTTGTGGCTGTCGGCGCTGAACGACGCATCGATCCGGCAGGCACTCGGCGCGCTGCGCCCCGGCTCCGAGACGATGCCGCTCTATCACGCCGCACTGGCCCGCTCGCGCGCCGACTGGCTGGTCGGCATGAATCTCAGCCGCCTCTTCACGGTACTTGGGCGGCAGGCCGGTTACGACGGCGTGCTGTCGGTGGGCCGTGTGCAAACCCCGACATTGCGCCTGGTCGTCGATCGCGATCGCGAGATCGCGCGCTTCGTACCGGTGCCGTTCTGGGCCATCGAACTGGCCCTTTCGTCACATGGCCAACGCTTCACCGCGCACTGGCAGGCGCCGGACGGCAGCACCGATGACGCCGGGCGTTGCCTGCGGCAGCACGTGGCACAAAGCGCCCACGCGACGCTTCAGAACGCGCGCGACGTCGAAGTCATCGCCGTCGACACCGAACGCGTACGCGAAGCGCCGCCGCTGCCGTTCGATCTCGGCACCTTGCAGGAAACGTGTTCGCGGCAGCTTGGACTCGACGTGCAGGAAACGCTCGATATCGCTCAAGCCCTCTACGAGACGCACAAGGCGACGACCTATCCGCGTACCGACTGTGGCTATCTTCCCGAAAGCATGCTGGTGGATGTGCCGAACGTTCTCATCGCGCTGGTTGCCACCGATCCGTCGCTGCGCCCGTTGATCGCCACACTTGATCCGACACAGCGTTCGCGTGCATGGGACGACGGCAAGATCACTGCGCACCACGGCATCATCCCGACGCTGGAACCGGTGAATCTCGCCGCCATGTCCGACACCGAACAGGCTGTCTACCGGCTGATCCGCGCGCATTATCTGGCGCAGTTCCTGCCGCATCACGAGTTCGACCGCACCGTCGCGCAGTTCTCGAGTGGGCCAGAACGACTGATCGCCACCGGCAAGCGGGTTGCAGTAGTCGGCTGGCGCAGCGTGTTGAACGAGTCAGCATCGAACGATGGCGAAGGCGACCACGACAACACGCCGCGCAGCCAAACCTTGCCGGCGCTGGCGAACGGTACGCGCTGCGCGATGGAACAGGTCGAGCTCAAGGCGCTCACCACGCAGCCACCGCGCCCGTACACGCAAGGCGAACTGATCAAGGCGATGAAGGGCGTCGCGAAACTCGTCAGCGATCCGCGCCTGAAACAGATCCTCAAGGACACCACCGGCATCGGCACCGAGGCGACGCGTGCCAGCATCATCCAGGGACTCATTGCCCGCGGCTATCTGCTCAAGAAAGGTCGCGCCGTGCGTGCATCGGATGCTGCGTTTACGCTGATCGACGCGATCCCCGCCGCGATTGCCGATCCCGGCACCACCGCAATCTGGGAACAGGCGCTCGAACGCATCGAGGCGGGCGACCTGACGCTCGACGCGTTCGTGACGCGGCAGGCGACGTGGATAACGCAGCTCGTGCAGCAATATGCGCAGACGACGCTGGTAATCAAGTTACCGCCATCGCCACCCTGTCCGCTGTGCGGCAGCGCGATGCGGCAACGCACCAGTCAGCGCGGTCTATTCTGGTCCTGCACGCGTTATCCCGATTGCAAGGGCACCCTGCCCATTGAAAAGTCCAAGACGAAACGTCGTGCCGCAGACACATCCCGCCGTGGCCGCTCCTTCGGTCACGACGACTGACACGCATTCCCCCTAGCCACCGACCTTCTGCGAGGTGTGCGCACGCCGCGCGCGTGCGAAGGTACTCATGTCTCCAATCCTCTGGAATACACTGATCCTGTTTCCGGCTCGCCCGTCGACGGGTCGCCTGACCGCATGCGGCGCGTGCGGTCAGGCGACCCGTCGCGGTCGCGTCTGATCGCCGCCGGCGCCCACCGGCGAACCAACGGGCCCCCTTTGTGCGCGGATGTGCGCCAGCACGTACCGGCTCTCGCCACGATACGAGCCGGGTGTATTGCTGCGAACGAACGACAGGCTTACGGCAGCCGCGCGTCGATCGCAGGACACTGTGGCCATTTCCTCCAAGCCGGATAGCTACGCGTCCGGCCCCCTACTCTCACATCGACGTGAGGTACGACACTCTGCTCGGCGCGCTCTCACACCCTCTTTACAGGACTATTGCTCGAGCAGGCTGATTCGCTCAACGAGGCGCAGAACCAGTTCATCGGCGTCATCGTTCTTGACGTTATGGCGCCCGTGCGGTTGTGGAGCGACCACCAACGTGATATCTGACACCGACAGAAATTGCGCGTAGTTGCTTTCTGTCGCCGCCCCGGCGGTCAGGCATGCCTCTTTGCCGAGTTGGGACGCCAACAAGCCGCAGTCACCGCACACGACGGCTCGCTTGCTGCCGTATCGTTCGTCCGGCGCATAGAAGGATCGGTCCGACAGGACGAAGCTCCAATCGCCCTTCTTGGATTTGCGTACGGTTTCAAGCTTGGTGCGATTACACGTCGGACAGCGCCACGCGTCATCCACCGCCTTCCAGTGCTTGGCAAACGTGACCTTGGCCAGATAGCCGATATCTTCGTCACGCGGTCGCAAGCGCGAACGTTTATGAGCCACACGCCGCCACGCACTCACATCCTCGGGCGGAGGCCGACGTTTGTCGCCGGCCAATTCGTAGATGGCACCCGGAACGCCATATGCGCTTTGAACATACTCGGCATGCTGACGCACGTTTTCCGCCCGCTGCATGTACGGGAGTTCCTGATACCAATGCGTGTTGCTTGCCGCAATGCTTGCGATGCGCTCGACGATTTTGAGCCGCAATGCAAACGTCTGCTCATGACCATGCCAGATCCGCGCCGCCTCCTTCACGTCGACCTCGTGAGGACTATTAGGACGCGGGCGAACGAATCGCCGGATTTCCTGTGGGGAGTACGAGAAGTCTTTGTGGGTACCCACGGCAGCCTTGGCGGTAGGGTCGGCCGCATTGCAGTCGTCACATATGAAGGCGTTGTCATAGGCCGACACCATCTGCGAAGCACGCGCAGCAAAGCGCTTCGCGAATTCGTCGGCGACGATGACCTTCTGCGCCTTGCATTGACGCTCGAATTCCACCTTGACGAGATCCTTCATGTGGTCGTGATGCTCGACCAGCCGGCACATCAGGTGTCCGTGGGTGTTCAGACGAACGATCTCCGGCTTGGATCGCCCGCAGGCTGGGCACGTCCACTCCATCGGGGTGCACGCCCACCCGAAGGTCATATCGACGCTCTCCGCGCCAAAGCGTTCGGCAAGCGTGCGCGTCAACGGAGACATGATGCCGTCCAGCGACACGGCGCCACTTGCTACGCGATCAAAAAACCGTTGCTTCGCCTCCTCGTAAGAGGTCTCGCCATCTTCTAGGTCCATCCGATTTTTCCTTCCTGACTGAGCGTCGGCTCTTTCCCCGTTCGTTCCCATCGAATACTGACGACGCACAAGTGTACAGGGACGGCCGCTGACCTTTCCCAGCCCCACGGCCATCAATGCGTCTGCTGCGGAATGCCCATTCCTGGTCGCTCGTCATGATCAACTGCTTCATGTTCATGCCGTACGCGGTCGATCCCCTCGACCTGTGCCCAGGCAGCCGATGGTCTTCAAGGCTGCGCTGCGTGTCATCGCAGTGACTGTCCGCCAGTCCGCTTCGCATCGCTCGCCGCGGACGCTCATCCCCACCGGATGACGATGCTCGTGGTCCCTCGACCGGATGTCACTGCTTCCCGTCGGGATGGGTGGCTGTCCGCTACCCCTTGAAAGGAGTGCTTCATGGCTACCCCGTATGTCTCATCGTGCTCCACCCCGCTGACGAATCCGCACTTCGGTGCGCTCGCCTGGCGATACACCGGCAAGCGATTGCCGTTGCATGTGCTTCGCAGCGTCGCCGGCTACTACATCGGCACCGCGGATGACGAAGGTCCCATCTCGCGCGAGTCCGTCGAGTATTTCCCGACACGCGATCTCGCCGAACGCGCGTTGGTCGCCAATTGCTGGACCCAACGCTTTGTTCCCTGACATCCCGTCGAGGTAATCCATGCATCCGAACCATCACGATGTCTTTCGTACACTCGCGGAAGCTGAAGCTCGTGAACGTAACGCGACCGAAGCGTTCTTTAACGCCTGGAAGCACGGCGTGGAGCTGGCCGGTGCGCGGTTCTTCGGCCAGGGCACCCGCGAGGCGTTCGATCTTGCCCTCACCAAATGGGATCTATGTCCCAACCTGCGATTGATCAAAGCAGCCATCGGTCCGATGAGTTCCGGCGAAAAAGTCTTTCTCGCCGCGATGGTGAGTGTCTACGACGCGCGCGATGGCGGTGCGCTGCTGCGCCGCGTTGGCGTCCACGGTCTGTCCGATCTCGGCGGACTGGATGCCGAGCGGCGTGAGGTCATCGCTTCGCTGCTTCTGCATTACGCCGGCTGGTAAGGCGTTTTCGCGCCGCGTCCCGTGGCGTGTCATCCCCGGGCCTGCCCGTCCATGCGGACGATCGCAGGCCTTTCTTCCCTCATCGGGTTTCCATGCCCGATGCGGGGATGGGAATCCGCCTTTCATCCTGGAGGTCCCCATGGCCGATCACCGCAATCCCTTTCATCGCGGCTATTACGCACTGACTGTTCGCCGCGTGCTCTGCATCACCGAAGACGATCACGACCGTCTGCCTTGCTATCGTCCCTTGCATGCTTCGCAGGCGCACCTGTCCGACGATGATGTGCAAGGCAACCTTTGCATTTTCTGCGACGACTATGGTCTCGTTGCCGATAAGCTCTCGATACCTGAAGCGTTGGAAATCCCGTGTCGACGATTCGGCATCGTTCGCAACGTCGTCTACGAAATCACCGGACGACTCGGTGACGCGCTGGCGCATGTCGGTGATGTCTATTCGCTCGAAGCGGCACAGCGCACGATCGAACAGATCCGTTTCGACACCGGCGTCTTCAGTCGGTGCTGGGAAATCAGCAGCCGTCATCTGAGCGAGGACGGCTGGCGCTATCTCACTCGCTTGGCCGATGCCGGTCAGCCCAGCGGATTGCTGGTCGAAGCGTTTCGCGTACCCGCCAACCACGCCATCGGTTGCAAGCTGATCGCGACGCCATGGACCGATGAACACCTGCGTGCGGTGGGCGTGCAAACGGCCGCCGAACTGCGCGAGGAGCATCGCGAAGCGCGTATGCCCGATACGCTGATCGATCTGCTGCATCAGGCCGGCGAGGCCGACGTGCGCATCCTGATCTTCGATGCGGATGCACGTCCGCTTGACGGTCTTCCGTTGTTCGCCTTCTGAACGGCGTTTCCCACATCTTTCTTTCCCGACGCGTTCGCGTCGTTTCTCCCCTGGGGGCGTTCTGCCCCAAAGGGGCGGCGTCCCTGGGTTTCCTCCCCCTTGTTCAAGGAGCTTCCCCATGGACCATGCTTTCCTTCGTACCCAATTGCAGGCGCTCGTCGGCCCCTTCCTTCCTCGCAACGTGCGGTCGTTCAACTTTCGCATCTACGACAATCAACCCCCCGTTTCCGCGCTGGGTTTCGTGATCGATCCGCAGCCGTTCGAAGGCAAGGTCATTGCCAAGACCGACCACGCCATCATCGTGCAAACCGCACGTGCCCAATTCGCCGTCGTCGATCGCCAACTGGCCAGCCACGATCCGGAGGAAGGCGTCAAGGTCGCGGTCACGCCGTATGCACGGCACCACTTCGACGGTACGCGCCTGGATGCTCCCGTCGAAGAAGTCCGTCAAACGACAGGCGGCCAAACCTACACCGTCCAGTCCGTCATCCTCGGTGGCGCGACGACCAAGTTGCCCCTTCCAACGCCGCGCTGTGTGGAGCTGGCGGCATTGATCGAACAACTGGAGCAGTTACCGGCACCCGATCGCTTTCGCCGTATCAGTCATTTGCTGGTGGATGCCGGTGCCCGCGATTTCGTCTGCGTCGATCCTGCGCCGGACGACACCACGCCACCGTCGATCGCGTTTTCAGTCACCACGATGAAATTCGACGGGCGAGTCACCATGCTCTACGACCGCGGGCTCGACGCTTACGTCATCGAGCTACACCGGGACGGTACCGTGGTCGACCGGATCGACGAAGTCTATGTCGACATGCTCGGCGGAGTGCTCGAACGGCTGATCGATGACGGACATTGGAGAGCCATTCGCATCGATGTCCTGGCCAAGCCCTCGCGCAAGCGGTGTGCATGATCGCCGCGTCAGCTAGGCCATCACTCTGGCGGGCTTTCCTCGAATGAGGAAAGCTCACTCCCCGTTCCCCTGCCGCGCATGCCGCGGCATTCCATCTCATTTTCAAAGGAGTCTGCGCCATGCTGCGATTCACGGCTGCTGACCTACGTCCCGTCCTTTTCGAGGCACGCGCGCACCAATGTTCCGTCTTGCTGGTCAAGGATCACGGGGTTTATTTCTTGGCCGAACACGGCGAAGCCGATCCGTCGGGCTATCGACGTTACATCGCCTATGCACTGGAATGCAATCCCACCAAGGTTGCATTCGATACGTGGTACGACCGTGCGCACGATGAGCTGGGCGGCGATGATTTTGCCGAACACTTCGATGCGGACCACCCGCTGTTCGTACGTGTTGTCAATGACGGCTACGACCTGACGGTTCGCGCGACGTCCAGCCACCTGCTGCTGGAAGTCGTGGAGCCGTCCACCAACGCCTAACCTTCCTAACACCAACCTCTCGCATCGAAGCCCCTCGCAACCCGAGGGGCTTCTTGTCATATCAAGCAACTGGAGAAGTTGCAGGGCCCGATTACTTTCGCTGAATCAGTCTCAATTCGTTGGCAATCCAAGCTTGTCAAAGAACGCCCTGTTTCGCTCGCGGGCAGCATTGAGCAAACGATCGAACGAGATGACTTCGATATACGCTTTGTAGTTATCGTTGAATCCGAAATAGCCTTGCCGGTCACTCGTCACCCGCAGCCCCAGGAGCTTGCAACGTCGCTCCACGGAAGGCGTGATATCGCAGATGGCATAGCAGAACCCAGGGATTTCCTGCGACTTCGGGATAGGACGCCCGCTTGCAGTTTTTGCGCCTCCGTCTCGAATGCGCTCCAAGTAGCCCAGCGCTTGCTCGACGGGATCTTTATCCTCTCCAGGACCGGCATCATCACGCATTGGCCGCTTGATCTCGACGATCACGATCGAAGCCAACGGCAACCGGTTGTCGTCAGAGACGAGTATCGGCTCATCAAACACATTCAATAGACAAAGATCCGGCTCTTTCGATTCGGTAGCGTCTGTGATCGGTATGGAGGACAACGGCTTGTCCGATGCGAGGAAATCATGAAAAGCCAAACGCTCGTCGATCAGCCAAAGGTTGCAGCTATCCAACTTGACGTCGTTTGACGTCTTCCTCAGCGGCATGATGAGTTCGTGAATGAGTTCCTCTTTTGCATACTTTCCGTCCTCTCCACGTTCAATTGCCTTCTGAAGAATGTCGAGGATGACTTTCCTGTGGAACACATAGTTCGCCAGGTCGGACCTTTTTATGTCGTCGGCTTTTTGAAGGTAGGCAGCAAGCCTCGCACGATAGTCGTTGCTCGATTCCTCTTTGCTGAACTGCATGATGGCGTGCCCTTCGGACAGCAGCGCCCCTTCGATCTCTGACAATTGCTTGTGAAGCAGAAGATCCAAATCTTTGTCAGAGATATCCGGATCGACAGCAAGCTTCTCCTCAGCAATACGGCTCAAGATGGGACGGTAACGAGGCGCCCGAAGCGCCACGAACTGCTCGACGCGCTCCTTCCCCGCTTTCAGACTTTCCTGCAGGTACTCGCTCAAAAACTCTTTCGCCGCATTGATGACCACGTCCCGGATGTCTTCTCGGCTAATATCGGTTTCCGAGAACAGATCCTCACCGGCCTCATCAAGGTCAAATCCAATGCGCTCCGGACGAACATGCTGATCAAGAAACTCGGAGGTCACATAGCACGCGTAGATAAACTCGCCGGTCTCGTCCCTTATCCGACCATGCAACCCAGCGATCTTTCCGGCAATACCCTCATCCTCTACGACGCGTCCGGCTGCGCACCATGCAATGAAAGGCTGCCTCGGTGAGGTGAACTTGAGCTTGAGATGGATCAAGTCAAAGCTCTGCCCTTTCAGATCGACCGTTTGACGTCTTGAAGACGAGAACATGCACTCCTGATAAACGTCCTCGAGATCGATCAGTTCGCTACCATCCTGAACCTTTATGCGCGGAGCACCGCCCTCCCGAACAAAATACCAAAGGCAATGCTCGAAGAGAGCATTGGCTATCGTCCGGGCACTCTTGGGCGATCGGTCACGATAGATTTGCTTGAAGCCATCCAGATGCACCGACGTCTTGCGCTCCTTGGCTTCCGGAAGACCGGCAAGCTCTACGTTATCGACACCGTGCGTCGTGTTGAACGTGAAGGTTCGCCGCTTGAAAGCAGTATCGGCGTCCATGAAATCGCTGGAAATGCGGACTCTATCGAACGCCTTCAGCCATAAAAGTCGACCGACGCCCCTGCAGCCCTCGCTGGCCTTGTAATCCGAATCCAGTGTCTCAAACGATTCCAGGTTCTTTGCGTCGAATCCAATACCGTTGTCGATTACGCGAAAACCTGTGATGGGCTCCGTCGGTGGCGCCCCTCGTTTGCTTTTGTTGCCATCGAAATTGAGGGAGGCTTGCGGCAACCGCACGATCTCGATCGTGATCTCCCCGACAGACGGGTCCTCATGGAGCGCGGCGATCCCTTGAATCGAATTGACCACAGCCTCGAATAGCGGCAGCAAACCGTGACTACGTGGTAGAGGCGTATTGCGCAACCTACCTCGGAGATAGGTATTCATGCTCATGGTTCGGTCCCTCTCGGAGCAAGCAACCCGTATATTCGGCGCATTGTCCTCGCATTCTAACAAGCCTGCTACCGTTGACTGATCGTCCGCCTCGACTTTGGCTGGGTCACACCATCGCCGATGTCATATCGTCGCATGGGGCGTTCCGTTCATCGCTGGCTTTCATGCCTCGAATGAGGTCCTCCCGCCAAACGCATTTCTGGTCGCCAATACGCGCGAGGTCCGCCACGCTCGCCCCATGTCCCGCTGCATTGTCAGCGACATGCCCAGGTCGCCCCGATCTTCAAGGCGACGCCGGAGGTTTCCACTCCGTTGATCGAACCCGTTCGCTTTCGGCATCCACGCGCGAACATCCATCGGATTCGATGGCGATGCCACGGTAGTCCATCGGGATTATGTCGTCCCTTTCTTTCACCCACGCGGGGGTACCACACCTCCCGCGGGATGGTGTGTCTCCGCATCAGTCATCAGGAGATTCACCATGACCACGTCGTCAAACGAAAAGACTTAGAAGCTGTTGCGAAATTAAGTTTCGGGTCTGTTAACTTTTCCGACTTGGTGTTAACTTCCTGTCTTGTTTTGCCTGACAGGAAGCGATGCCTAAAGAACTTGTAGACGACAAATTGTGGTCACTCA
>NZ_LOVS01000002.1:0-795 GCF_001523835.1 Burkholderia sp. ABCPW 14
GATTTAAGGTTATGCTTCGGGGATGGAAATCTCCGAAGCCCAATTCAAACAGATCGAACATTGCCTGCCGCGACAGCGAGGCAATGTGAGCCTGCCGAACCTGCAAGTGCTCAACGCGATCCTCTATGTTGCTGAGCACGGATGTAAATGGCGCGGCCTGCCGCCACGTTTCGGTCGCTGGCATACGATCTACACGCGCATGAATCGTTGGTCTCGCAACGGCGTACTGGACCGAGTGTTCACGGAGTTGCAGCGCGCACAGATTATTCGCGTCCGAATTGAAGCGGTATCGCTGGATAGCACGATCGTGAAGGTTCATCCTGACGGCACCGGTGCGTTAAAAAAAATGGACCCCAAGCTATCGGCAAGTCCCGTGGAGGATGGACAACCAAGATTCATATGGTTGCCGCGGATGCTCGAACAGCCATAACGTTCGCACTGTCGCCCGGTCAAGCCGGCGATGCGCCGCACGGACGTGCACTGCTCGAACGCCTGGGACCGCCGAATCGGCCGCTGCACCTGCTGATGGACAAGGCGTACGAAGGTAACGAAACCCGACAGCTCGCGCTCGATCTCGGTTTCATCCCGGTCGTTCCTCCGTTGAGCACGCGTGTCGAGCCTTGGGAGTACGACCGGGAAATGTACAAACGTCGCAACGAAGTCGAGCGGCTGTTCCGTCGATTGAAGGGCTTTCGTCGCATCTTCTCGCGCTTCGACAAACTCGATCTGATGTTCATTGCCTTTATCAACTTCGCCCTGATTGTCGAAGCCCTTCGATAGTGTGAACACGCCCTA
>NZ_LOVS01000003.1:0-61945 GCF_001523835.1 Burkholderia sp. ABCPW 14
AGCGATCACCAGCCACCCACCAGGCCCGGTGACAACACCCCCCGGATCATGACTGCGACTGGGGGCGGGAATCATGCCGGGCCTGGCTGGCCAAAACCCCAATTATCGGGGTGTGAAGATAGTAACGGGACGGTGCGCGGCGATGACGCCGCGCACAAGCGGGCATTACGGACGGAGGCGGGTCGCGGCGGCCGGCGTCGGCGTGCGAACGTAGACGCGCAGCATTTCCTGCTCGTCGCCCGGACGCGCGCCGGACCAGAACGGCTTCCATTCGCCGCCGAGCGCGGGTGGGTTCGCGCGCGTGCCTTGCACGATGAGCCACGTGCATGCGCTCGCGTTCGGCTGCGCGACGGGCTGGTGCCGGATGCCGGAGAAGTAATAGAGCATCGGCGCTTCCGACTCGCCGAGATCGACGCTCGCCACGCAGTCGCCGTCGTTCCATTCGAGCGCGAGCTGGCGGTTCAGATCTTCGAACACCGAACGATAGCTCTTCGCGACGTCGAGCCACGGCAGCAGCAGCGTGTAGACGAGCCCCCACGCGACGAGCGCGCCCATCGCCCACGACAGCGCCCCGCGCCATTTGCCCGCGAGCCGCAGCGACGGCAGCAGGCCGACCCAGCCGATCGTGATCGCGAGCGCCGACAGCACGAGCGCGGGCTCGATCGGCATCGTCCAGTCGAGCGGCAGCCAGCGGCCGAGCCATTGCAGGCCGGCGCGCGGGCCGTTGTGATCGGACATCAGCGACCAGACGACCCACGCGAGCGCCGCGACCGCGCCGAACAGCAGCCGGCTCGCATAGTCCCACGCGGTGTGCAGCCGTTGCGGCAGGCGCGGAATCGCCTGCGCGGCGACGAGTGCGAGCGGCGCGATGAACGGCAGGACGTAAAGTTGCCGCGACGTCGCGGAAATGTGCAGCACGGCCATCCCGATTCCCGCGAACGCGAGCGGCAGCGCGACGCGCGGCGCGCGCCACTCGCGCCAGAGGCCGCGCGCGAGCGCGACGAGCGCGAGCGGGGCGACCGGGAAGCCGACCGTCAGCAGCGCGCGCCAGATGAAGAGCGGCTTGTCGTTTTCGGCGCCGAGCGTCGGCACCGAGAAGCCGAAGAAGCGGCCGACGTTGTTTTCCCAGAACCAGACGAGGAACAGCGATTCCGAGCGCAGGAACAGCGCGGTCGGCCAGATCAGCGCGAACGGCGCGCACACGAGCGCGGCGACGGCGAGCGAGCGGAAGAACGCGCGGCTGCGGCAGGCCGGATAGAGGACGAGCGTCGCGACGACGGTCGCGCCGAACACGAGCGGCACGAACAGCCCCTTCGACATCAATGCGACGCCGACGCCCAAGCCGAAGAGCGGCGCCGCGAAGCGGTTCGCGGGCGCGCGGTGCATGGCGCTGGCGCCGTTCGCGCTGCCGGCGTGCCGGATCACGAGTTCGAGCAGTCCGCAAAATCCCATCGCCGTGCCCGCCATCAACGCGACGTCGGTCATCAGATCGTGCGAATGCTTGATGACGATGAGCGAGCCCGCGTACAGCGCGACGGTGCCGATCACCGGCAGCTCGAGCCAGCGCGTCGCGCCGGTCGCGATGCGCGCGGCGCGCGCGGCGAAGCCGAACGCGAGCGCGGCGAACAGGGCGCTCGCGAGCCGTGCTGCGTCGTGTAGCGGCAGGTAGCGGGAAAAGAGCCACGCGAGGCCGGTGGCGACCCAGTCGTACAACGGCGGCTTTTCGAGAAACGGCTGCCCCGCGTTGGTCGGCACGACGAAGTCGCCGCTTTCGAGCATGTGCTGGATGATGCCGAACGTGTAGGTTTCGTCCTGTTTCCACGGATCGTGGCCGAGAACGCCCGGCAGCAGGTACGCGCACAGCACGGCTGCGGCGACGAGCCAGGCGCGCAGCCCGGCGAGCGGCGCGCGGGCAACGGACGACGCCCCGCGCGTATCGGCTGCGCGGCCGCCTGCTGCGCCCGCGGTGCTCGGTACGCGGACGGCGAGCGCGATGGCGGACGACGTCGGTGAATTGGGTTCCGATGGGCGGACGTGATGCGCCGAGCCGGGCGCAGGCGCGTGCCGGCCGCCGGGCGTTGCATTTCCCTGCATCTGGGTGATCTCTTCGTATGTGCCGGCCAAGCTGCGTGGGTTCGGCCGATTTCGTGGCCGCGAGGTGGCGGATGACGGGCGTGCGACGGCGTACGTCGCGATGGTCGTTAGTAGACCACGAGACTATTACGAACGTTTACGAAAATTGTTATGAAACGCTAAATATTGCGGAGAATTGTGAAGTTTTGTATGGCCGGCACGGCAGGCTCTCGTGCCGCAGATCGTGTCAGGCCCGCATTGTGCGGCGGCCGATGTGAGAAAACGACAGTCGGCGGCCCGAACGCGCGGGCGAGGGCACGAAATCGTTCGAAGCCCGAATGAATGAAAGTGGCCTCGCCGCTCGACGACCGGCGATCGAAGGTGCGGCGCGCGCGGGCGTCAGCGCCCGCCGCCGACGTCGAGCAGTGCGCCCGTCACGTACGACGCCGCGTCGCTCAGCAGCCAGACGATCGCTTCGGCTACCTCGTCGGCATCGCCCGCGCGGCCGAGCGGCGTTTGTGCGCCTAGCCGCTCGGCGCGGCCGGGCTGGCCGCCGCTCGCGTGGATCTCGGTCGCGACGAGGCCCGGGCGCACCGCGTTCACGCGCACGCCGTGCGGGCCGAGTTCCTTCGCGAGACCGAGCGTCAGCGTGTCGACCGCGCCCTTCGAGCCCGCATAATCGACGTATTCGTTCGGCGAGCCGAGCCGCGCGGCGATCGACGACACATTGACGATCACGCCGCCCGCGCCGCCGCGATCGGTCGACAGCCGCCGCGCAGCCTCGCGCGCGCACAGATACGCGCCGAGCACGTTGGTGTCGAACACGCGTGTCAGGCGCGCGACGTCCATGTCGGCGAGCGGCAGCGACGGCGCGACGATCCCCGCGTTGTTGACGAGCGCATCGAGTCGGCCGAACGCGCCCTGCACCGCGTCGAACATGCCGATCACGTCGGCTTCGTTCGCGACGTCGCCGCGCACGACGTACGCTTGCCCGCCCGCGGCGCGCACCGCGTCGGCGGTCGCTTCGGCGGCGTTCGCGTCGCGCGCGTAATTGACGCCGACCGACCAGCCGCGCGCAGCGACGAGCCGCGCGGTCGCGCGGCCGATGCCGCGGTTCGCGCCGGTGATGAGGACGACTTTGGGCGGCGTGTTCGTCATCGCTTGAACCTCGGCCCGGGCGAAATGCGCGTTCGGGCGGAAAACGGGAACGGCGGGAAAGCGGAGACTGCGCGGCAACTGCGCGACGCGGCCGGTCGATGCGAAAGCCGAGACCGGCGCGCGAAGCGCAGCGCGTGCATCAAGAGAGGCAGTGCGAGACAGCGCGCCGGATCGCGGCGCGCGCCCGCGATCCATCGCGCCGGCTCAAGCTTCCTGTTCGGACGGGAACGTCCATTTGTCGCGCGCGGGCGGACGATACTGGACGAGCTGATCGATGAGCGCGCCGGGGGCCGCGTCGATGCACAGCGCATCGAAGTACGTGCGGTGCATGAAGCCTTCGTCGACCGTGTGCTTGAGGAGCGTGATGAGCGGCTCATAGAACGCGTCGACATTGTAGAGCGCGACGGGCTTGCGATGATAGCCGAGCTGCGCCCACGTGTAGACCTCGAAAAACTCTTCGAGCGTGCCCGCGCCGCCCGGCATCGCGACGAACGCGTCGGCGAGCTCGGCCATCATCTTCTTCCGATGATGCATGTCGGGCACGACGTGCAGTTCGGTCAAGCCGGTGTGGCCGACTTCCTTGTCGACGAGCAGCTCGGTGATGACGCCGATCGCGTGCCCGCCCGCGGCGAGCACTTCGTCGGCGATCACGCCCATCAGGCCGACGCGCCCGCCGCCGTAGACGAGCGTGAGGCCGGATTGCGCGAGCGCGCGGCCGAATGCGCGCGCGGCTTCCGTGTAGACGGGCTTGACGCCGTGCGCCGAACCGCAATAGACGCAGACGGCCTTCATTGCTTCGAATCCTTGCGCGGCGAACCGTCGCGCGGCGGCAGGAAGTCGTGGAACTCGCGCTTCGGCAGCTTGCCGGACACGAGATCGTCGAAGATCTGCCGCGAGCGGCCGCGCAGATACGGCGCGATCACCGAGATCACGTGCATGCTGACCTGGTGCAGCTCTTCGCGGATCGCGTCCTGGTCGTTGTACTTGCGCGGGTGCATCACGTATTGATACGACAGCCAGTAGGTGGCGATCACGGCCATGTTGGTCGCGATCACCTCGATCTCGGCAGGCGTCGCGACGAGCTCGCCGTCGGCCGCGAGCAGCTCGCACATCTCGCGCGCGAAGCGCACCTTGTGGCTGATGATCTGCTTGAAGTGCGTCTCGAGCGTGCGGTTGCGCGCGAGCAGATCGTTCAGGTCGCGATAGAGGAAACGGTAGGTCCACATGAAGTCGGCCATGTACTGCAGGTACGACCACGTTTCGTCGATCGTCGGCCGATGATCTTCGGGAAAACGCAGGCGCCGTTCGATCTGCTGTTCGAACTGCGCGAAGATGCTGTTGATGATGTCGTCTTTGTTGCGGAAATGGTAGTACAGGTTGCCTGGGCTGATTTCCATTTCCTCGGCGATCGTCGTTGTCGTGACGTTCGGCTCGCCGATCTCGTTGAAGAGTTTCAACGACAACTCAAGAATCCGTTCGCGCGTGCGGCGGGGAGGTTTCGCTTCCATGTCGTCCGGCCCTGTGTTTGCCGGACTGGCGGGCGCTGCCAATGTTGCTGCGTGAATCGTAGCCCGGCTCGGGTTGCTGTTTTGAAGGCTGTCGGCCGATTATAAACCGCTACCTTGCGCGTCCGGCGTATTTCGTCATCGGGGCATACCCGGCGGTGCTGCGTCGCACACAAGAAGCGCGTCGCGGCGGGGGGCGGCCGGACGTCGGCTGTCGCGATGCGCCTAGCCGGCGAGCCGGTGCCAGACGAGCGGGCCGAGTATGAGGCCCCAGGTCGTCAGGCACGCGCAGAGCGCGACCGTGACGGCCGCGCTGCCGAGATCCTTCGCGCGCTTCGACAACTCGTGGCGTTCGAGCGAGATCCGGTCGATCGCCGTCTCGACGCTCGAGTTCAGCAGCTCGACGATCAGCACGAGGAGCACGGTGCCGATGAGGAGCGCGCGCGACGCCGGCTCGACGGGCACGAACGCCGCGATCGGCAGCATGATCGCCGCGAGCGTGAGCTCCTGGCGGAACGCGCTTTCTTCGCGGATCGCGACGCGAAAGCCGTTGTACGAGTTCTTGAGCGCATGCCACGCGCGCATCAGGCCGCGATTGCCCTTGTACGGATTGTGCGGCAGCGCGAGCGGATCGTCCGGGCCGAGCGGCTCGTGCGGCTCGGCGGGCGTTTCAGACGAAGGGAGCGGAACGTGGACAGGGTGCGCGGCGGCCGCACGTGCGGCCGGCCTCCGCGGCGAATGGGTCGGGGGCGCTTTCGCGCGCATGGCTGGTTTCAAACGGCTGCGCCTTCGGTGCGTGGGCAGGCGGTTTTCGGCAGCGGCTTCAGGTGCGATGCGAACTGCTCGGACGCCGCGATCCACGAGTAGCGCTCGGCCCAGGCGCGCGCATGCCGCCGGTCGATCTTCAGCGCCTCGAGGCACGCTTCGCGCAGGTCGTCGTTCATCGCACCCGCGCCGCCGTCGGCGAGCACGTCGACGGGCCCCGTGACCGGGTACGCGGCGACGGGCGTGCCGCACGCGAGCGCCTCGAGCAGGACGAGCCCGAAGGTGTCGGTGCGGCTCGGGAACACGAACACGTCGGCGGCGGCGTATACCTTGGCGAGCTCCGCCTGAGTCAGCACGCCGAGGTAATTGGCCTCAGGATAGCGCGATTTGAGCTCGGCGAGCGCGGGCCCTTCGCCCGCGACCCACTTCGAGCCGGGCAGGTCGAGCTTCAGGAACGCCTCGACGTTCTTCTCGATCGCGACGCGGCCGACATACAGGAAGATCGGCCGCACGGTGTTGAGCACCTTCGACTCCATCGGCCGGAAGATGTCGAGATCGACGCCGCGCGTCCACAGCACGACGTTGTCGAAGCCGTATTGCTCGAGGTCGCTCTTGACGACGGGCGTCGGCGCCATCACCGCGAGCGACGCGCCGTGGAACCAGCGCAGGAAACGGTAGGTCGCGGAAAGCGGAACGCCGAAGCGCGCCTGCACGTACTCCGGAAAGCGCGTGTGATACGCGGTCGTGAACGGCAGCCGGCGCGCGCGGGCGTAGCGGCGCGCGGCGAGGCCGAGCGGGCCTTCCGTCGCGATGTGCAGCGCGTCCGGCGCGAACGCGTTCAGGCGTTCGCGCAGCCGCCGGTACGGCAGGATCGACAGGCGGATTTCGGGATAGGTCGGGCACGGGACCGTGCGGAACTCGAGCGGCGTGACGAGCTCGACGCGGTGGCCGAGCGCGATGAGCTCGCGCGCGGTGCTCTTCAGCGTGCGCACGACGCCGTTGACTTGCGGCTCCCACGCATCGGTGACGATCATGATTTTCATCGCAGGCAGTCCTTTCGGGGGTCAGGCGGTGGCGGCTTTCGTCTTGCGCGATTGCGCGGCGGGCGGCGTGTGCAGCACGGTCCAGTAGACGACCCTCAGTTCGCCCTCCATCGTCTCGACGAGCGCGGACAGGCTCTCGACCCAGTCGCCGTCGTTGCAATAGAGCACGCCGTCGATGTCGCGGATCTCGGCCTTGTGGATGTGGCCGCAGACGACGCCGTCGCAGCCGCGGCGACGCGCTTCGTCGGTCATCACCGCTTCGAACGACGAAATGAAGTTCACGGCGTTCTTCACCTGGTGCTTCAGGTATTGCGACAGCGACCAGTACTGGAAGCCGAAGCGGCTGCGGATCCGGTTGAACCAGCGGTTCAGCACGAGGATCAGCGTGTACAGCGTGTCGCCGAGATAGGCGAGCCACTTCGCGTGCTGGATCACGCCGTCGAACAGGTCGCCATGGACGACCCACAAACGTTTGCCCGACAGCGTCGTATGGAACGCCTCGCCGCGCACGTGGATCTCGCCGAACGCGAGATCGCAGAACTGGCGCGCGGCTTCGTCGTGATTGCCGGGGATGTACACGACCTGCGTGCCTTTGCGCGCTTTGCGCAGGATTTTCTGGACGACATCGTTGTGCGCTTGCGGCCAGTACCAGCCCTTTCTGAGCTGCCAGCCGTCGATGATGTCGCCGACGAGGTACAGGTATTCCGATTCGTTGTGCTTGAGGAAGTCGAGCAGGTATCCCGCCTGGCAGCCGCTCGTGCCGAGGTGGATGTCCGACAGCCAGATCGTCCGGTAGCGGTGCGAGGCGGGCTCGTGGTCGTCGTGCCGCGTGGCGCTCGCGGCGGGAGGACGGGCCGGCGCGAGTATTTCGCTCGCTGCGGAGCCGGACAGGAAGGCGCTGGCGGCGTGCAGGCCAGCAGGATCACGAAAGAAGGAGGTCGCGGACTTTTTTTGGCCCATGCATGACTCGCGCCGATTGAGGTTATCGGCATTGCGCCACGCGGGCGTGACTATGCCATGACAGTCACGAGACGTTCTTATTACGGGGAATCAGCCGTGGCGGGGCGCGGCGACGATGCGGGTGCCGGCGAGGCGATCGTGCGGGAACTGGCGCGTCGGGTGCAGTCGCGCGGCGAGCGCCCACAGCGCGAACCAGACGGCCGCGGCCGCGAGCGTGCGCGGCACGGAGAAGCCCGCGAGCGGGTGCAGTGCGAGGGGCGGCAGGAACCACAGCCAGCCGAGCGCGTAGCGGACGATCGCCCGGCTGACCGACAGCGGCGCGCCGCGCGCGGTCTCGATCCGCAGCCGCCAGGTCTTCATCGGCAGCGTCTGGCCGCCGTGCGTCCAGAACCAGACGAAATAAACGCCGACGACGGCCGCGATCCACGCGGCGAGCAGATTGTGATGGTCGAGGCCGTTGCGTTGCTGGAGCGTCACGCTGAACGCGAGGCCGGCGAAGAACACGACGCCGAACAGCAGCAGGCTTTCGTAGACGAGGGCGGCGAGCCGGCGGCGCACGCTCGGCGGCGGCTCGGACGGAATCGCGGGCGCCGTCACGGCCGCTTACGAACCGTTGAAGAGCGACGGCGCCTCGGACGGCGAGACGGGCGTGGGCACGGCCGGCGTGACGGCGCCCGTCGTCGTCGATGCCGGAGCGGGCGCCGCGGCGGGCGCGCTGGCGGCGGGCGGCGCGATGCTCGCGGCGGCCGCGCTCGCCGGATGACGGTCGTGCGCGTTGACGAGCCGGTTGACGTCGCGGTCGGTCTTGCCGGTGGGCGGCGCGCTGACGACGGTCGGCCGGCGCCGGTGCTCGGCCGCCGCGAGCTTCTCCTTTTGCTCGGGCGACAGCTGTTGGTAAGCTTTCCAGGCCTTCTCGCGAGCCTGCGCGGACAGATCCTTCGACACCACGTAGTTCTCGCGCGCGACGCGGCGCTGCTCGGGCGTCATGCGGACCCACTCGGTCATCCGTTCCTGCAGGCGCTTTTGCACTTCAGGCGACATCTTCGGGAAGCGCGCCGCGATCTTCAGCCATTTGCGCTTGCGCTCGTCGCTGAACGAATCCCATTGGTTCGCGAACGGCGCGAGCGCGACGCGCTGCGGCGGCGTGAGGCGCGCCCAGGACAGCGGGCTCGACGGCGGCAGCACCGGGAGGTCGGTCGTGAGGGCGATCGCGGCCGGCGCGATCGCCGGTGCGCTCGCCGCCGCCACCGCGGCCGGTTGTGGGTGAAAGCGCGGGTAGGTGGCGGCGTACGCGACGATGAGCGCGATCACGCAACCGAAAAAGACAGCCAATCCCCGTTTTTGACTCACCCGTGCGTTCCTCTTCTTGATGCGTTGGCGTTAGTGAGTGTGCGACAGATACGCGTTGAACCCGTGGTCGAGATACGCGGTGAGAGGCAGGTTGTCGCTCAGCATTGCCGCGTCGATGTCCGCGAGCTCGGCCGTGCGCTGCAAGTCTTCCCAGTACGCGATGCCGACGAGCCCCGCGAGCAGCAGCGCGAGCGGCCACGCGCGGATCAGCCGGCGCACGAGCGACTTGCGGCGCGGTTCGGCAGACGGGCGCAGCTCGAGCGTGCCGGCGTTGCCGGCGAGCGCCGGCACGAGCACGATCGCGGCGTCGGGCTTCTTGCGGGCGAGCGCGGCGCGACGCGCGGCGGCGAGCCGCTCCGTCGTCGCGGCGGGCAGCGCGGTCGCGCGCTCGTCGAGCGCGCGACGCACCTTGAAGGCGAAATCGGTTTCTTCTTTCGTTGCGGGAGCGGAGCTCATAGCGTGATTCCTTTGGCCTTGAGCGCGGCCGCCAGTGCGTGAGTGGCTCGGGAGCAGTGCGTCTTGACGCTGCCTTCTGAGCACCCCATGGCGGCGGCTGTCTCGGCGACATCCATATCCTCCCAATAACGCATCAGGAAGGCTTCCCGTTGACGCGCAGGAAGCTTCTGGATTTCATCGTCGATGAGGGCGAGCACCTGCTCGCGCTCGAGCCGCGTCTCGCTGCTCTCGACACCGTCGCCGTCCGCCGATTCGAGCGTCTCCAGCGGGTCGAAATCTTCGTCGTCGGTGTTGCTCAGCGACGAGAACAGGCTGACCCAGGTGTTGCGCACCTTTTGTCTGCGGAAATAGTCGTGGATCGCGTTCTGAAGGATCCGCTGAAAAAGCAGCGGCAGCTCGGCGGCCGGGCGGTCGCCGTATTTCTCCGCGAGCCGGATCATCGCATCCTGCACGATGTCGAGCGACGCGTCGTCGTCGCGCACCGCGTAAGCAGCCTGCTTGAACGCGCGCCTTTCGACGCCCGCCAGAAAGTCCGCGAGTTCCTTGTCTGATGCCATTCCGTGAAGGTCTGCGCTGCGTTCTTGCGGCGTGAAAAGATCGGAAAAAATTCGTAAAACCCGCGGATGCTAACAAATTTCGCCGTCGACGGCATCCTGACCGGGCTGTCAGGCCGCCGAAACGGGCGTGCGCGGCGGTTTGCCGCCGGCCTCGGCGGGGCGTTCGCGTTCGCGTCGCCGGGAGGATTGATGCGCCGCGGGATTTTCCGCTTGACCGCCTGTCGGGGACCCGCTATCGTTGCCAGTTCGCAACATAAGTGATGGTCACATTTGAGGCTGGCCCATGAAGCCCGCCTTTCAACTGGACGCGCCGCTTGAACCTGAGCCACAAGCCCAGCAGAGAGCACCCGATCAATTTTTTGCCGAAAATTCGAAAGGTCATCGATGAACATGCCCAGCGCGGAATTCTCCACGTCGGAATCCCTTTCCCCTCAGAAAACCGGCTCCATCGGCGCCACCGTGCTCATGAAGGCACTGGCCGACGAGAACGTCGAATTCATCTGGGGCTACCCTGGCGGCTCGGTCCTCTACATCTACGACGAGCTGTACAAGCAAGACAAAATTCAACACGTGCTCGTGCGTCACGAGCAGGCAGCCGTGCATGCCGCGGACGCGTACTCGCGCTCGACGGGCAAGGTCGGCGTGTGTCTCGTCACGTCGGGCCCGGGCGTCACGAATGCGGTGACGGGCATCGCCACCGCATACATGGATTCGATCCCGCTCGTCGTGATCAGCGGCCAGGTGCCGACCGCGGCGATCGGCCAGGACGCGTTCCAGGAGTGCGACACCGTCGGCATCACGCGTCCGTGCGTGAAGCACAACTTCCTCGTGAAGGACGTGCGCGAGCTCGCGGAAACCGTCAAGAAGGCGTTCTACATCGCGCGCACCGGCCGGCCCGGTCCCGTCCTGATCGACATCCCGAAGGACGTGTCGAAGACGCCGTGCGAGTACGAGCCCGTCAAGGGCGTGTCGCTGCGCTCGTACAACCCGGTCACCAAGGGCCACTCGGGGCAGATCCGCAAGGCGGTCGCGCTGCTCCTGTCCGCGAAGCGGCCGTACATCTACACGGGCGGCGGCATCATCCTCGCCGACGCGTCGCGCGAGCTGAACCAGTTCGCCGACCTGCTCGGCTATCCCGTCACGAACACGCTGATGGGCCTGGGCGGCTACCGCGCGTCAGACAAGAAGTTCCTCGGCATGCTCGGCATGCACGGCACGTACGAAGCCAACATGGCGATGCAGCACTGCGACGTGCTGATCGCGATCGGCGCGCGCTTCGACGACCGCGTGATCGGCGATCCGGCCCACTTCGCGTCGCGTCCCCGCAAGATCATCCATATCGACATCGATCCGTCATCGATCAGCAAGCGCGTGAAGGTCGACATTCCGATCGTCGGCGACGTGAAGGAAGTGCTGAAGGATCTGATCGAGCAACTGCAGACGGCCGAGCATGGCCCGGACACCGAAGCGCTCGCGCAATGGTGGAAGGACATCGAAAGCTGGCGCGCGAAGGACTGCCTGAAATACGACCGCGAAAGCGAGATCATCAAGCCGCAGTACGTGGTCGAGAAGGCGTGGGAACTGACGGACGGCAACGCGTTCGTCTGCTCGGACGTCGGCCAGCACCAGATGTGGGCCGCGCAGTTCTACCGCTTCAACAAGCCGCGCCGCTGGATCAATTCGGGCGGCCTCGGCACGATGGGCTTCGGCCTGCCGGCGGCGATGGGCGTCAAGATGGCGCATCCCGACGACGACGTGCTCTGCATCACGGGCGAAGGCTCGATCCAGATGTGCATCCAGGAGCTGTCGACCTGCAAGCAGTACGACACCCCGGTGAAGATCATTTCGCTGAACAACCGCTACCTCGGCATGGTCCGTCAGTGGCAGCAGATCGAATACAGCAAGCGCTATTCGCATTCGTACATGGATGCGCTGCCGGATTTCGTGAAGCTCGCCGAGGCGTACGGCCACGTCGGCATGCGCATCGAAAAATCCGCGGACGTCGAGCCGGCGCTGAAGGAAGCGCTGCGCCTGAAGGACTGCACCGTGTTTCTCGACTTCCAGACCGACCCGACCGAGAACGTCTGGCCGATGGTCCAGGCCGGCAAGGGCATCACCGAGATGCTGCTCGGATCGGAAGATCTGTAAAGGCGCGATGCGCGCCCGAGCCCGCGGGCGGCCGCCTTCACGAAGGGCGGTGCGACACGCGGCGGTGCGCTGCGGCACGCAATCGACACGGGATAATTCTGGAAGAAGCGAACATGAGACACATCATTTCCGTCCTGCTGGAAAACGAACCGGGCGCGTTGTCGCGCGTCGTCGGTCTGTTCTCGGCACGCGGCTACAACATCGAAACCTTGACGGTGGCGCCGACCGAAGACCAGTCGCTGTCGCGCATGACCATCGTTTCCATCGGCTCCGACGACGTGATCGAACAGATCACGAAGCATCTGAACCGCCTGATCGAGGTGGTGAAAGTGGTGGACCTGACCGACGGTGCACACATCGAGCGGGAGCTGATGCTCATCAAGGTGAGGGCAGTGGGCAAGGAGCGCGAAGAAATGAAGCGGATGGCGGACATTTTCCGCGGCCGTATCATCGACGTGACCGAGAAGACCTACACGATCGAATTGACGGGTGCGAGCGACAAGCTCGACGCATTCATTCAGGCGCTGGACGCGGGCTCGATTCTCGAGACCGTGCGCACCGGCAGCTCGGGCATCGGTCGAGGCGAGCGCATTCTGAAGGTCTGACGCCGCCGCGCCGAACGAGCCGGGTGCGCCGTCAGGGCCCGGTCTCACTAACGAATTTCACTGAATCAGCGAAGGAACAATCATGAAAGTTTTCTACGACAAGGACGCCGACCTCTCCCTCATCAAGGGCAAACAAGTCACGATCATCGGTTACGGCTCGCAAGGCCATGCGCACGCGCTGAACCTGAAGGACAGCGGCGTGAACGTGACGGTCGGCCTGCGCAAGGGGGGCGCGTCGTGGAGCAAGGCCGAGAACGCCGGTCTCGCGGTCAAGGAAGTGGCCGAAGCCGTCAAGGGCGCGGACGTCGTGATGATGCTGTTGCCCGACGAGCAGATCGCCGCCGTCTACGCGCAGGAAGTGCACGCGAACATCAAGCAGGGCGCGACGCTCGCGTTCGCGCACGGCTTCAACGTCCATTACGGCCAGGTGATCCCGCGTGCGGATCTGGACGTCATCATGATCGCGCCGAAGGCGCCGGGCCACACGGTGCGCGGCACGTACGCGCAGGGCGGCGGCGTGCCGCACCTGATCGCGGTCGCGCAGGACAAGTCGGGCGCGGCGCGCGACATCGCGCTGTCGTACGCGGCGGCGAACGGCGGCGGCCGTGCCGGCATCATCGAGACGAACTTCCGTGAAGAGACGGAAACCGACCTGTTCGGCGAGCAGGCCGTGCTGTGCGGCGGCACCGTCGAGCTGATCAAGGCCGGTTTCGAGACGCTGGTCGAAGCGGGCTACGCGCCGGAAATGGCGTATTTCGAGTGCCTGCACGAGCTGAAGCTGATCGTCGACCTGATCTACGAAGGCGGCATCGCGAACATGAACTACTCGATCTCGAACAACGCCGAGTATGGCGAGTACGTGACGGGCCCGCGCGTCGTCACCGAAGAGACGAAGAAGGCGATGAAGCAGTGCCTGAAGGACATCCAGACGGGCGAATACGCGAAGAGCTTCATTCTCGAGAACAAGGCGGGCGCGCCGACGCTGCAATCGCGCCGCCGCCTGACGGCCGAGCACCAGATCGAGCAGGTCGGTGCGAAGCTGCGCGCGATGATGCCGTGGATCGCGAAGAACAAGCTCGTCGACCAGTCGAAGAACTAAGCTGCGCGTCCTATCCGGCCCTCGAATCGAGGGTCGGCATCAAAAAGCCGCCCGAAGGCACCGGAGCCGAGGGCGGCTTTTGCTATCCTACGGGCTTTGCAATTCAACGAAGAACGAACCATGAACTATCCTCATCCGATCATCGCGCGCGAAGGCTGGCCGTTTATCGCGATCGCAGCCGTCGTCGCGCTGTTGATCCATGCCATCGGCGGGTTCGGCCTCGCATGGCCGTTCTGGCTGCTGCTCGTCTTCGTGGTCCAGTTCTTCCGCGATCCGCCGCGCGCGATCCCGACGCAGGCGAACGCGGTGCTGTGCCCGGCCGACGGCCGCATCGTCGCGGTGGAAATGGCGCACGATCCGTATGCGAATCGCGAAGCGCTGAAGATCAGCGTGTTCATGAACGTGTTTAATGTCCACTCGCAGCGCTCGCCCGTCGACGGCGCGGTGCAGAAGGTCGAGTATTTCCCGGGCGCGTTCCTGAACGCCGCGCTCGACAAGGCGTCGGCCGAGAACGAGCGCAACGCGGTCGTGATCCAGACGGCGGCCAGCCAGACCGTGACGGCCGTGCAGATCGCGGGCCTCGTCGCCCGCCGGATCCTCTGCTACGTGCGCGCGGGCGAACCCGTGTCGCGCGGCCAGCGCTACGGTTTCATCCGCTTCGGCTCGCGCGTCGACGTGTATTTGCCGAAGGGCAGCCGCGCCCGCGTGTCGATCGGCGAGAAGGTGTCCGCATCGTCGACGATCCTCGCCGAACTGCCCGAACAACAGTAATCGGGAAAACGTATCGATGGCCGCATTCAAACCGCGCCGGCCGCGCAACGGCAATGCTCCGTGGCCGCGGTCGTTTCGTCACAACAAATCGGTCGCGCAGGACGTCGCGCCCGTCGAGAGCCGGCGCGCCGCGCGCCAGCGGTTCCTGAGGACGCGCGGCATCTACCTGCTGCCGAACGCGTTCACGACGGCCGCGCTCTTCTGCGGCTTCTTCGCGGTCGTGCAGGCGATGAACGTGCGTTTCGAGACCGCCGCGATCGCGATCTTCGCCGCGATGGTGCTCGACGGGATGGATGGACGCGTCGCGCGGATGACGCACACGCAAAGCGCGTTCGGCGAGCAGTTCGACAGCCTGTCGGACATGGTGTCGTTCGGCGTCGCGCCCGCGCTCGTGATGTACGAGTGGGTGCTGAAGGACCTGGGCCGCTGGGGCTGGCTCGCCGCGTTCGTCTATTGCTCGGGCGCCGCGCTGCGTCTCGCGCGCTTCAACACGAACATCGGCGTTGTCGACAAGCGCTTCTTCCAGGGCCTGCCGAGCCCGGCCGCCGCGGCGCTGATCGCGGGCTTCGTATGGCTCGCGACCGACAACCGCGTGCCGGTGAAGCTCGGCTGGCTGCCGTGGGTCGCGTTCGCGTTCACGGTCTATGCGGGCGTGACGATGGTGTCGAACGCGCCGTTCTACAGCGGCAAGGCGCTCGATGTCCGGCATCGGGTGCCGTTCGCGGCGATCCTGCTCGTCGTCGTCGCGTTCGTGCTCGTGTCGTCCGATC
The DNA here is from genome assembly GCF_001523835.1 of Burkholderia sp. ABCPW 14. NCBI lineage: Bacteria > Pseudomonadati > Pseudomonadota > Betaproteobacteria > Burkholderiales > Burkholderiaceae > Burkholderia > Burkholderia sp. ABCPW 14. The sequence continues at coordinate 15,261 of NZ_LOVS01000003.1, forward strand.
CGCCGCTGATGCTGTTTGGCCTCTTCGTGCTGTACGGGCTGTCCGGCTACGTGTTCTGGGCCTATATGGCCGTGCGCGGCCGGGCCAATCCGGCGCGCTCGTCGCAGCGGGAGCACTGACGGGCGCTTCCTGGCCTGGCGCGACGTCGAATCGAGTCCGGCTCGCGCCGGGCGCACCGAAGACGGCGGCCCGTGTGGCCGCCGTTTTTCTTGCCCGAATGCTGCGCGGCGCGGCGCTCGGGCCCCGAGAAAGCTGCCGATTGCGCGCGGCCGGGAATGCCGCTATATTCGTCGGCATGACCGCATTTTCCCGCCTCTCCCTTCTTCTAGCCGGTGCGCCGCTACGCGCGCTAGCGCTAGCGCGCCTGCCGCGCTGATCGTTTTCGCCCTCCGTCGAGCTTCGTCTGTTGTCTAGCGTCGCCTGCGGTGGCGCGAGCTTCATCTCGTGTGTTTCCCCATTCGATACCTGGAGTCCCCATGACAGACAAGCTGATCATTTTCGACACGACGTTGCGCGACGGCGAACAATCGCCCGGTGCGTCGATGACGAAGGAAGAGAAAATCCGCATCGCGAAGCAGCTCGAGCGCATGAAGGTCGACGTGATCGAAGCCGGCTTCGCGGCCAGCTCGAACGGCGACTTCGACGCGATCCACACGATCGCGTCGCAAGTGAAGGACAGCACGATCTGCTCGCTCGCCCGCGCGAACGACAAGGACATCCAGCGCGCGGCCGATGCGCTGAAGCCCGCGAACAGCTTTCGGATCCATACGTTCATCGCAACGTCGCCGCTGCACATGGAAAAGAAGTTGCGGATGACGCCGGATCAGGTGTTCGAGCAGGCGCGCCTCGCGGTGCGCTTCGCGCGCAAATTCACCGACAACATCGAATTCTCGCCGGAAGACGGCAGCCGCTCGGACATGGACTTCCTGTGCCGCGTGCTGGAAGCCGTGATCGCCGAGGGCGCGACGACGATCAACATCGCGGACACGGTCGGCTACGGCGTGCCGGAGCTGTACGGCCACCTCGTGAAGACGTTGCGCGAGCGCATCCCGAACTCGGACAAGGCGGTCTTCTCGGTGCATTGCCACAACGATCTGGGGATGGCGGTCGCGAACTCGCTCGCGGGCGTGAAGATCGGCGGCGCGCGCCAGGTCGAATGCACGATCAACGGCCTCGGCGAGCGCGCGGGCAACACGTCGCTCGAAGAGATCGTGATGGCGGTGAAGACCCGCAAGGACTACTTCGACCTTGATCTCGGCATCGACACGACGCAGATCGTGCCGGCATCGAAGCTCGTGTCGCAGATCACCGGCTTCGTCGTGCAGCCGAACAAGGCGGTCGTCGGCGCGAACGCGTTCGCGCACGCGTCGGGCATCCACCAGGACGGCGTATTGAAGGCGCGCGATACGTACGAGATCATGCGTGCGGAAGACGTGGGCTGGACCGCGAACAAGATCGTGCTCGGCAAGCTGTCGGGCCGCAATGCGTTCAAGCAGCGCCTGCAGGAGCTCGGCGTCGCGCTCGACAGCGAAGCCGAGCTGAACGCCGCGTTCGCGCGCTTCAAGGATCTCGCCGACCGCAAGGCCGAGATCTTCGACGAAGACATCATCGCGATCGTTACGGAAGAGGAATCGGCGCTCGCGCACGAGCACGAGCACTACAAGTTCGTGTCGCTGTCGCAGCGCTCGGAGACGGGCGAGCGGCCGCAGGCGAAGGTCGTGTTCGCGGTCGACGGCGGCGAGGTGGCGGGCGAGGCGAGCGGCAACGGCCCCGTCGACGCCACGTTCAATGCGATCGAGACCGAAGTGGGCAGCGGCGCCGAGTTACTGCTGTATTCGGTCAACGCGATCACGACGGGTACGCAGGCGCAGGGCGAAGTGACGGTGCGTCTGGCGAGGAGCGGACGGATCGTCAACGGCGTCGGCACCGATCCGGACATCGTCGCCGCATCGGCGAAGGCGTACATCGCCGCGCTGAACAAGCTGTACTCGAACGCCGACAAACTGAATCCGCAGCGCGCGTAACACGCGCCATGCGTGCGCGGCGGCATCGCCGCCGCGCACCGAATGAACGACGCCCCGCGGGCCGATGGCCTCGCGGGGCGTCGTTTTTTTCTACCGCACGGTGAGCCGGCACACGCCGGCTCGAGCGCTCACTGCGCGGTCGGGCTGCGGAAGAACTCGCGAATGCCGCGGCCGCGCGCGTGCTGGACCTGGCGCCGGTAGTCGACCATGATCTCGCGCCGCGGCGCCTCCGCGACGAACGCATCGAGCATCTCGCGCACGTCGTGGTCGATGTAGTCGGCACGGGTCGCGTCGATGATGACGACCGCGCGATCCGGGATCTGCGCGAGATGGTGCTTGATCTGCACCTTGCCGAGGAACGACACGTCCTTGCGGAACGACAGCAGATAGTGGTCGTCGTGCTGCGCGAGCGTTGCCGGGCTGCGCAGGTTTGCGCACGCGACGGCCAGCACGCAGCAGGCGAAGGCGAGGCCGAGCGCGATGCCGGCGAGGAGATCGATCGCGAGCACGCCCGCGATCGTCACCGCGAACGGCAGGAACGCGCCGGGGCCTTGCTTCGCGACCGACGCGAAGAGCGCCGGCTTCGCGAGCTTGAAGCCCGTGTGGATCAGGATCGCCGCGAGGCTCGCGAGCGGGATCAGGTTGAGGAGCCCGGTGAGCGCGAACACGCTGACGACGAGCATCACGCCGTGCACGATCGCCGACATCCGGCTCTGCGCGCCTGCGTTCACGTTGACCGAGCTGCGCACGATCACCGATGTGATCGGCAGTCCCCCGAACACGCCTGCGACGAGATTGCCGACGCCTTGCGCCTTCAGCTCGCGGTTCGGCTGGGTCGGACGGCGCTTCGGATCGATTTGCTCGACCGCTTCGAGGCTCAGCAGCGTCTCGAGGCTCGCGACGACGGCGATCGTGATCGCGATGCGCCATACGTCGGGGTTCAGCAGGTGCGCGAAGTTCGGGCCGAGGTCGACGGTCTTCAGCGCATTGCCGAGCGCGGCGAACGACGCGAGTTCGGGCAGCGCGACCCGGTGCTCGGCGGGTGGCGCGAAGTGGGGCGCGATGAAGCCGAGCGCGACCGTGGCGCCGATGCCGAGCAGCACGACGGCGAGCGGTGCGGGCACGAGGCGCACGAACGCGAAGCGACGTATCGCACGAGTTTCCCAGATGGCGAGGAGCGCGAGCGACGCGAACGCGATCACGCTCGATGCGAGCACCGCGTGGCCGGGCGCGTCGCTGCCGAGGCCGAGCGCGAAGGGCATCTGCTTGACGATGAGCAGAATCCCGATCGCGGCGAGCATCCCTTTGATCACGGGCGACGGCACATACGCGGCGAACCGGCCCGCCTTCAGGAGACCGAAGCCGAACTGGATGACGCCCGACAACAGCACCGCGAGCAGGAACGCCTGGAAGCTGCCGAGCTGGGCGATGCCGTCGACGACGATCACGACGAGGCCCGCGGCGGGACCGCTGACGGACAGCGGCGAACCGCTCAGCACGGCGACGATGAGACCGCCGACGATGCCGGACACGAGGCCGGCGAACGGTTCGACGCCGGATGCATTGGCGATTCCGAGGCAGAGCGGCAGCGCGACGAGGAACACGACGGTGCCGGCCACGAAGTCGCGCGGAAACGTGGAGAAGGAAGCGCGTAGATTCTTCATAGTAAACGGAAAAAAACGGGTTGAGGCGGAATGCGGCGCGGCGGCGCCGGCCGGTCAGGCGGCCGTGGCTTCTGCGCGTTCGGCTTGCGGTTGCGGTTCGGCGGCCGCGTAGCCGGACGCGAGTTCCTTGAGCCGTCCGTCGGCGAGCGAGAAGATCCAGCCGTGCACAAGCGGTGCGGGATCGGCGCCGCGGATGATCGACGAGCTGCGCAGCAGGCGGACCTGCTCGAGCACGTTGAGCTCGGCGAGCCGGTCGGCGGCCTGGTCGGGCGGAACGCCTTCGAGCACCGCGCGATGGCGGCCGGCGAGCGCGCAAAGCGGCGCGATCCTGCGGCTCAAGTGCGGCAGCTCGGGCGACGGGGGCAGCAGCGACGCGCGTACGCCGCCGCAGCCGTAGTGCCCGCAAACGATCACGTGATCGACCTTCAGCACCCGCACCGCGTACTCGAGCACGCTCACGCAGTTGTCGTCGTCGGGTTGGAAGATGTTCGCAATGTTTCGGTGAACGAATAGTTCGCCGGGCGCACTCTGCGTGATGGTTTCCGCCGGCACGCGGCTGTCGGCGCAACCGATCCACAGCACGCGCGGGTTCTGTCCGCGCGACAGTGCGTCGAAGAAGTCGGGCGAGCGCTCGGACATCTCGCTGGCCCAGGCAATATTGGCGACGAGCATGCTTTTTGGGCGATTCATTGAGGATTCCTTCTTATGCGTGCGGTATCGGCGACGCAAACATGCATCGGCGCGGAACCAATTGCTTTCTAAATTGAAAGGTTGTTGTATGTGATATTAGGGGAACCTCGTAATCCGAAGTTCAATTTGAAATATTCTGTTGCAATTTATTTTCGGGGTTAGGGCGATTGCACCAACCGTGAATATTGAACGGCCGCAAAGGGTGCATATCGCACCGAAATAGGCGTGAGACGCCCGTCCCGTGGGGCCGAGGGGGATCAGGCGGATGTTTTGTTTTTGATTTCGCCGATGCGGCAGTCGGGATATTGCTGCATCATGAAAGATGACAAAAATTTTAAAAAGCTAATGAGAAAAATGATAAAAAAGTCATTTAAGAACCCGAGCGCACTAAATGACTTCGGAAGAGAGGCGCCGGCCGAGCGGCCGGCGGCGGGAAGTATCAGAACAGCGAGCGGCGATCGGGATCGTGCAGCGGGTCAGGCGTCTTCTGCGTGAGGCGCAGGATGCCGGCATCGTCGAAGTAGAAGCTGTAGAGCATGTACCAGACGTTGTCTTCGAGGTAGCGGTAGGTCCACACTTCGCGCTTCATCAGCGGGAAGTAGGACGTTTCGACCGGGCGGCCGAAGTTCACGAGCACGTCGGTCCTGGTCCACTTGCCGATCTCGGCGCGATAGAACTCGAGCGGCTGCAGCACCTGCCGCACGTTGACAATCCTGCCGTGGGCGTCGACGTCGGCGGCCGTCGTGACCTCGCCCATCGGCTGGGTTGGCCACATCAGGCGCTTGCCGCCGTTCGGCAGGTCGTAGATTTCGCGCGGAGGGCCCATCCGGGCGACGATCGCCGACGAGTCCTCTCCGGCGCGAAACTGCTGCCACGGCTGGGCGCAGCCGGAGAGGAGCGCCGCCGCGCAAGCGAACAGAACCGGGAGACGAGCGAACATACGTTTCTCCATGAGGCGGGGATGGCGACGTTTTATCACGGCGGATGAACGCGTGCGCGTACCGGCGCGGAAAAGTTTGCGCTGCGCGGCATCCGCGACACGGCGGGGGCCGGCGCGGCATCGGGAGGGCGGGCGGATGGGGCGGGTGTCGACGGGGCATTCGATCGACCGTCCGTTCGGACGGCCCATCCGGCCGATCCGGCGATCATCGCTCGACACTCGCCACGCGTCCGTGCGGCTGACCCGCTTGCCCGTTCGCCGCACGCTCGCCTATGATCCTGCGCTCGACGAACGGACTGCGCAGGAAACCACGCGATGTCTTCCCATTGGATGCGTTTTGCCGCCGCTGCCTCGGTGGCGCTCTCATTGACGATGCTGTTGCCCGCGCAGGCCGGCGCGGCGAGTGAGTCGATCCGGATCGCGCTCGTCGAGGGGATGTCGGGACCGTTCGCGAATGCGGGCGCGGCGGTCGAGCGCAATCTGCGCTTCGGCGTCGAGCGCGTCAATGCGCAGGGCGGCGTGCGGCTGCGCGATGGCGCCCATCCGCTCGAACTCGTCGTGCTCGACAGCAAGGGCGGCGTCGAGGAGGCGCTCGTCCAGTTGCGCGCGGCGACCGACAAGGGGATCGGCTTCGTCGCGCAGGGCAACGGCTCGGCTGTCGCCGCGGCGCTCGTCGCCGCGCTCGACAAGCAGAATGCGCGCGATCCCGAGCATCGCGCGCTGTTCCTCAACTATTCGGCCGACGATCCCGCGCTGACGGGCCGCGACTGCAGCTTCTGGCACTTCCGCTTCGACGCGCACGCCGGCATGCGGATGGACGCGCTCGCCGACGTGCTCGCGCGCGATCGCGCGGTCAGGAAGGTCTATCTGCTGAACCAGGACTACAGCTTCGGGCACGACGTCAGCACGCTCGCGCGCGCCGCGTTGAAGGTGCGGCGGCCGGACATCGCGATCGTCGGCGACGAATTCCATCCGATCGGACGCGTGAAGGATTTCTCGCCGTACGTCGCGAAGATTCGCGCGAGCGGCGCGGACGCAGTCGTGACGGGCAACTGGGGCAACGATCTGACGCTGCTCGTGCGTGCGGCGCGCGAGCAGGGGCTCGCGACGAAGTTTTACACGTTCTACGGCAACAGCCTGGACGCGCCTGCCGCGCTCGGCGCCGCGGGCGTGAAGCGCGTGCTCGCGGTCGCCGACTGGCATCCGAATGCGGGCGGCGCGCAGTCCGACGCGTTCTATCGCGCGTTCTGCGCGCGCTTCCCGACGCCGCAGGACGACTATCCGGTGCGACGGATGAGCCTGATGATCGAGATGCTGGCCGCGGCGATGACGCGTGCAGGCTCGGCCGATCCGGTCGCGGTCGCGAAGGCGCTCGAGGGGATGCGCTACGACGACGGCTTCCACCCGGCGCAGATGCGCGCGGCCGACCACCAATTGATCCAACCCCTTTACGTGATCGAGATGGATCGCGTGGGCGCGCGTGGCGTGCGCTTCGACAACGCGGGGTCGGGTTACGGCTTTCGGACGGTGCTCGAGCTGCCGCCCGCGCAGGGCGCGGCTTCCGCCGAATGCCGTATGAAACGCTCGTGAAAGGCGGGGTTCGCCGGCCGGGCGACTTGTGCTACAATGCGCGCCGGTTGTAAATCACGGCACGGCCGTTCTTCCGTGTCCGCCTGTTCAGTCGAAAGGAAATCAAATGTCTGTTGCTGATATCAAGAAGTCGGAAGTTGTTGCTCAGTTCGCGCGCGGCGCCAACGACACGGGCTCGCCCGAAGTGCAGGTCGCGCTGTTGACGGCGCGCATCACGGAACTGACGGGTCACTTCAAGACCCACGCGAAGGATCACCACAGCCGCCGCGGCCTGCTGCGCATGGTGAGCCGCCGCCGCAAGCTGCTCGATTACCTCAAGGGCAAGGATGCCGACCGTTACCGCGCGCTGATCGAGAAGCTGGGTCTGCGTAAGTAATCGGGGCGTTGCTCGCCTCCAGCAAGATGCCTGTGTCAGTCTGCTGATACAGGCATTTTGTTTTTTCGCGGCACGCACGATGCATGCCGTCGGGCTGTCGAAGCCCACAACCGGCCAGGCGCACAAGGGTTGAGCTTTGTGTCATTCCAGCGCGCTGTTCGCGTCCCGCTCGACGCCGAGCGGCGAGCACGGCGCTGGAATGGCATAAAAAACACACCTCTTCCCATGTGGCCCGGTCGCGCCGCCGCCATGCCGGCTTCGTCCGCGCACGGCGATCCAGTCATAGAACGAAAGGAGCGACCATGTCTCTGTTCAACAAAGTCGTGAAGGAATTCCAGTGGGGCCAGCACAAGGTGCGCCTCGAAACCGGCGAGATCGCGCGCCAGGCTAGCGGCGCCGTGCTCGTCGACATCGAGGACACCGTCGTCCTCGCGACGGTCGTCGGCGCGAAGACGGCGAAGCCGGGCCAGGACTTTTTCCCGCTCACCGTCGACTACATCGAGAAGACCTACTCGGCCGGCAAGATCCCGGGCGGCTTCTTCCGCCGCGAAGGCCGTCCGTCGGAGCACGAGACGCTGACGTCGCGTCTCATCGACCGTCCGCTGCGCCCGCTCTTCCCGGAAGGTTTTTATAACGAAGTGCAGGTCGTGATCCACGTGCTGTCGGTGAACCCGGAAGTCCCGGCCGACATCCCGGCGCTCATCGGCGCGTCGGCTGCGCTCGCCGTGTCGGGTCTGCCGTTCAACGGCCCGGTCGGCGCCGCGCGCGTCGCGTACATCGACAACGAATACGTGCTGAACCCGACGCGTGAGCAGATCAAGGCGTCGCGCCTCGACCTCGTCGTCGCGGGCACGGAGCGTGCTGTACTGATGGTCGAGTCGGAAGCCGAGCAACTGCCGGAAGACGTGATGCTGGGCGCCGTGGTGTTCGGCCACGAGCAGATGCAAAAGGCGATCGACGCGATTCACGAACTCGTGCGCGAAGGCGGCAAGCCCGAGTGGGACTGGCAGCCGGCTGCGAAGAACGAAGCGCTGATCGCGCGCGTGACCGAGCTCGCGCAAGCCGACCTGCAGGCGGCCTACCAGATCCGCGAAAAGCAGTCGCGCTCGACGAAGCTGAAGGCAGTCTACGCAGCCGCCACCGCGAAGCTCGCGGAAGAAGCGGCGGCGTCGAACGCCGAAGCCGCCGATGCGGCGACGGTCGGCAACATCCTGTTCGACCTCGAAGCGAAGATCGTTCGCTCGCAGATCCTGAACGGCGAGCCGCGCATCGACGGCCGCGACACGCGCACCGTGCGCCCGATCGAGATCCGCACGGGCGTGCTGCCGCGCACCCACGGCTCGGCGCTTTTCACGCGCGGCGAGACGCAGGCGCTCGTCGTCGCGACGCTCGGCACCAAGGGTGACGAGCAGATCATCGACGCGCTCGAAGGCGAATACCGCGAGCGCTTCATGCTCCACTACAACATGCCTCCGTTCGCGACCGGCGAAACGGGCCGCGTCGGTTCGCCGAAGCGCCGCGAAATCGGCCACGGCCGCCTCGCGAAGCGCGCGCTCGTCGCGTGCCTGCCGAGCGCCGACGAATTCGGCTACTCGATCCGCGTCGTGTCGGAAATCACCGAGTCGAACGGCTCGTCGTCGATGGCGTCGGTGTGCGGCGGCTGCCTCGCGCTGATGGACGCAGGCGTGCCGATGAAGGCGCACGTCGCGGGCATCGCGATGGGCCTGATTCTCGAGGGCAACAAGTTCGCGGTGCTGACCGACATCCTCGGCGACGAAGATCACCTCGGCGACATGGACTTCAAGGTGGCCGGCACGGCAGAAGGCGTGACGGCGCTGCAGATGGACATCAAAATCCAGGGCATCACGAAGGAAATCATGCAGGTCGCGCTCGCGCAGGCGAAGGAAGGCCGCATGCACATCCTCGGCAAGATGACGGAAGCCGTCGCCGGCGCGAACACGCAACTGTCGGAATTCGCGCCGCGCATGATCACGATCAAGATCAACCCGGAAAAGATCCGCGACGTGATCGGCAAGGGCGGCTCGGTGATCCGTGCGCTGACCGAGGAAACCGGCACGACGATCGACATCTCGGACGACGGCGTCGTGACGATCGCGAGCACGAACAGCGAAGGCATGGCCGAAGCGAAGAAGCGCATCGAGAACATCACGGCCGAGATTGAAGTCGGTCAGGTGTACGAAGGCACGGTGCTGAAGCTGCTCGATTTCGGTGCGATCGTGAACCTGCTGCCGGGCAAGGACGGCCTGCTGCACATCTCGGAGATCGTCAACGAGCGGGTGAAGGACATCAACGACTACCTGAAGGAAGGCCAGCAGGTTAAGGTCAAGGTGATCCAGACGGACGAGAAGGGACGCGTGCGTCTGTCGGCGAAGGCGCTGCTGAACGAAGCGGCCGGTCAGTCGGATACGCCGCCGCAGCAGTAAGCGGCGACGAAACGGCCGGCAGCGCGAATGCGCGCCGGCCGTTTTTTTCATAGGATGGACCGGTTTGCGGGGCGCGCATCGCGCGCGCAAACCCGTCACGATCTTGGAGCGACGTGCATGAAAGCGATCGAAATCACCGAATTCGGCGCGCCCGACGTGCTGAAGCTGACAGAGCGCCCGCAGCCGGAACCGAAGCGCGGCGAGGTGCAGATCAAGGTGGCGGCGTCCGGCGTCAACCGTCCGGACGTGTTCCAGAGAAAGGGCGCTTATGCGCCGCCGCCCGGCGCATCGGATCTGCCGGGCCTCGAGGTTGCCGGCGAGATCGTCGGCGGCGACCTTTCCGACCCCGCGACGAACCCGTTCGGCCTGAAGCTCGGCGACCGCGTCTGCGCGCTGCTCGCGGGCGGCGGCTATGCCGAGTACGTGGCCGCGCCGCTCGCGCAGTGCCTGCCGGTGCCGAAGGGGCTGACCGACGTCGAGGCCGCGTCGCTGCCCGAGACGTTCTTCACGGTGTGGAGCAACGTGTTCGATCGTGCGCAACTGGGGGCGGGCGAGGGCGGTGCGCAGGAAACGTTCCTCGTGCAGGGCGGCTCGAGCGGCATTGGCGTGACGGCGATCCAGATCGCGCATGCGCTCGGCTTCCGCGTGTTCGCGACGGCGGGCACCGACGACAAGTGCCGCGCATGCGAGCAGTTCGGCGCGGAGCGCGCGATCAACTATAAGACCGAGGATTTCGTCGACGTCGTGAAGTCGCTGACGCACGATCGCGGCGTCGACGTGATTCTCGACATGGTCGCGGGCGCGTACGTGCCGCGCGAGCTGACGGCGCTCGCCGACGGCGGCCGGCTCGTCGTGATTGCGCTCCTCGGCGGTGCGAAATCCGAGATCAATCTGGGCGAGATTCTGCGCCGTCGTCTGACGGTCACGGGCTCGACGCTGCGGCCGCGTCCCGTCGAGTTCAAGGCGCGCATCGCCGCGCAGTTGAAGGCGCATGTGTGGCCGCTCATCGAGGACGGGCGCGTGAAGCCCGTCGTCTACCGCGTGCTGCCGGCCGCGCAGGCGTCGGACGCGCATGCGCTGATGGAAAGCAGCGAGCACGTCGGCAAGATCATGCTCGATTGGGGTGCGAACGCTTGACACCGGTGGTTTGACCGGCTCTAGAGCGCCGCCGTAAAATCGCGGGTTCGCTTCGCCAGATGAACACGACGCCCGGCTTCGGCGCGTCAACGACGAGACAAACGATGTCGAAACAAAGAATCAAGCGGGTGATCGGCAACTGGAAGATGCAAGGTCGCTTGAGCGGCAACCAGGCATTGCTGAACGAAGTCGCGCAAGGCGCGCAGGCGGTGCACGACAATGTCGGCATCGGCGTGTGCGTGCCGTTCCCGTATCTCGCGCAGGCGCAGACGCAGCTCCAGGGCGGTCGCGTCGCGTGGGGCTCGCAGGACGTGTCCGCGCATGAGCAGGGCGCTTACACGGGTGAAGTCGCGGCCGGCATGGTGGCGGAGTTCGGCGCGGCTTACGCGATCGTCGGGCACTCGGAGCGCCGTGCGTATCACGGCGAATCGAACGAGACCGTCGCGACGAAGGCGCAGCGTGCGCTCGCCGCGGGCCTGACGCCCGTCGTCTGCGTTGGCGAGACGCTCGCCGAGCGCGAAGCGGGGGCGACCGAGCAGGTCGTCGGCGCGCAGCTCGACGCAGTGCTCGCGATGTTGTCGGCGGACGACGCGGCGCGCATTGTCGTCGCGTACGAGCCGGTCTGGGCGATCGGCACGGGCAAGAGCGCGACGGCCGAGCAGGCGCAGCAGGTACACGCGTTCCTGCGCGCACGGCTTGCCGCGAAAGGGGCGGAGCACGTGTCGCTGCTGTACGGCGGCAGCGTGAAGGCCGACAATGCGGCCGAGCTGTTCGGTCAGCCGGACATCGACGGCGGCCTGATCGGCGGCGCGTCGTTGAAGAGCGGAGATTTTCTGGCGATCTGCCGGGCAGCGCAGTAGGCGTTCGCATAACGCGAGCGCGCGAAGGATATCGGGGCAGCCGGCAGGTGCGCCGGTTGCTTAAACCAAACAGGTGAATGTATGCCGTATTTTAAAGTCTTGATCATTGTGGTCCAACTGCTGTCCGCACTCGGCGTGATCGGCCTCGTGTTGCTGCAGCATGGCAAGGGTGCCGACATGGGCGCGGCGTTCGGCAGCGGTGCGTCGGGCAGTCTGTTCGGTGCGACTGGCTCGGCAAATTTCCTGTCGCGCACGACAGCGGTCCTGGCGACGATCTTCTTCGTCGCGACGCTCGCGTTGACGTATCTCGGTTCGTACAAGTCGGCGCCGTCGGTCGGCTTGCTCGGCGCGGCTCCCGCGCCTGCGTCGTCGGTTGCTGCGTCGCAAGCGCCTGCGGCGTCCGCGCCGGCCGCCGTGTCGGCTGCGTCTGCGCCGGGTCAGGACGTGCCGAAATAAAATTTAAAAATTTCGTGTTTGTGCGTTGAACAATTTGAAGAGCCGGGTTAGAATTTAATTCTTGAAGCGATTCGCGGGATACGAAGTTCTTCCCGGGTTGCATGCAGTGCCGACGTGGTGAAATTGGTAGACACGCTATCTTGAGGGGGTAGTGGCGAAAGCTGTGCGAGTTCGAGTCTCGCCGTCGGCACCAAAGTTACTCAATGCCAGCCGCTTCATGTGGCTGGCATTTTTCATTTCTGGGCTACCCTTGCGCTCAGCTTGGGTTCTGCGGTAGTCCGAAATGATCCTTTCCCCGGATCGGTGTTATTCTCCGGAACGCTCGGAACCAACCAATAGAGGATAGCCTTGAACCTCGCAGCCTATTACCCCGTCTTGTTGTTCCTCCTGGTGGGCACTGGTTTAGGTATAGCGCTGGTCAGCATCGGCAAGATCCTCGGTCCCAACAAGCCCGACAGCGGCAAGAACGCGCCATACGAGTGCGGCTTCGAGGCGTTCGAGGACGCGCGCATGAAGTTCGACGTGCGCTACTACCTCGTTGCGATTCTGTTCATCATCTTCGATCTCGAGACCGCATTCCTGTTTCCGTGGGGTGTCGCCCTGCGCGAGATCGGCTGGCCCGGTTTCATCGCAATGATGATTTTCCTGCTCGAATTCCTGCTGGGCTTTGCCTATATCTGGAAGAAGGGCGGCCTCGACTGGGAGTGACGGGCTAATCGCCGGTTTGCATGGGCGGCCACGCGTCGCCGCCTGTCTGGAGTGGAAAGCAAATGAGTATCGAAGGGGTCTTGAAGGAAGGGTTTGTCACCACGACGGCTGACAAGCTGATCAACTGGACGCGTACCGGCTCGCTGTGGCCGATGACGTTCGGGCTCGCGTGCTGCGCAGTGGAAATGATGCATGCGGGCGCCGCCCGCTACGACCTCGACCGGTTCGGCGTCGTGTTCCGTCCGAGCCCGCGTCAATCCGATGTAATGATCGTCGCGGGTACGCTCTGCAACAAGATGGCGCCCGCGCTGCGCCGCGTCTACGATCAGATGGCCGAGCCGCGCTGGGTGATCTCGATGGGGTCGTGCGCGAACGGCGGCGGCTACTACCACTACTCGTACTCGGTGGTGCGCGGCTGCGATCGGATCGTGCCCGTCGACGTCTATGTGCCGGGCTGTCCGCCGACCGCCGAGGCGCTCGTCTACGGCGTGATCCAGCTGCAGGCGAAGATCCGTCGCACGAGCACCATCGCCCGTCAATAAAGCATCGAGCACCCCACAACATGGCAAGCAAAATCGAGACCCTCAAGGCGAACCTCGAAGCCGCGCTCGGCGCGCGCGTGGTGAGCCTCGTAGAAGCGGTTGGCGAGCTCACGCTCGTCGTGAAGGCGAGCGATTACCTCGAAGTCGTGAAAGCGCTGCGCGACGATCGCACGCTCGGCTTCGAGCAGCTGATCGACCTCTGCGGCGTCGACTATCAAACCTACGGCGACGGTGCCTACGACGGCCCGCGCTTTGCCGCCGTCCTGCATCTGCTGTCGATCGCGAACAACTGGCGCCTGCGCGTGCGCGTGTTCGCGCCGGACGACGATCTGCCGATCGTGCCGTCGGTCGTCGATGTCTGGAACTCGGCGAACTGGTACGAGCGCGAAGCATTCGACCTCTACGGCGTCGTGTTCGAAGGCCACCCCGACCTGCGCCGCATCCTCACCGATTACGGCTTCATCGGCCATCCGTTCCGCAAGGACTTCCCGGTTTCGGGCTATGTCGAAATGCGTTACGACCCGGAAGAGAAGCGCGTCGTATACCAGCCGGTGACGATCGAGCCGCGCGAAATCACGCCGCGCGTGATCCGCGAGGATCGCTATGGCGGTCTGAAACATTGAGAGGGCGTCATGGCTGAAATCAAGAACTACACGCTCAACTTCGGTCCGCAGCACCCGGCCGCGCACGGCGTGCTGCGCCTCGTGCTCGAACTCGACGGCGAAGTGATCCAGCGCGCCGATCCGCACATCGGCCTTCTGCATCGCGCGACCGAGAAGCTCGCCGAGAACAAGACGTTCATCCAGTCGGTGCCGTACATGGACCGTCTCGACTACGTGTCGATGATGGTGAACGAACACGGCTACGTGCTCGCGATCGAGAAGCTGCTCGGCATCGACGTGCCGGAGCGTGCGCAATACATCCGCGTGCTGTTCGACGAGATCACGCGTGTGCTGAACCACCTGATGTGGATCGGCGCGCACGCGCTCGACGTCGGCGCGATGGCGGTGTTCCTCTATGCGTTCCGCGAGCGCGAAGACCTGATGGACGTGTACGAGGCGGTGTCCGGCGCGCGCATGCACGCGGCGTACTATCGTCCGGGCGGCGTCTATCGCGATCTGCCGGACGCGATGCCGCAGTACAAGGCGTCGAAGATCCGCAACGAGAAGGCGCTCGCGAGGATGAACGAAGCGCGCCAGGGCTCGGTGCTCGACTTCATCGACGATTTTTTCACGCGCTTCCCGAAGTGCGTCGACGAATACGAAACGCTCCTGACCGACAACCGGATCTGGAAGCAGCGTCTCGTCGGCATCGGCGTCGTGACGCCGGAACGTGCGCTGCAGCTCGGCCTGACGGGTCCGATGATCCGCGGCTCCGGCATTGCATGGGATCTGCGCAAGAAGCAGCCGTACGAAGTGTACGACCGCCTCGACTTCGATATCCCGGTCGGCGTGAACGGCGATTGCTACGACCGTTATCTCGTGCGTGTCGAGGAGATGCGCCAGGCGACGCGTATCGCGAAACAGTGTATTGAGTGGCTTCGTAAGAATCCCGGTCCCGTGATCACCGACAATCACAAGATCGCGCCGCCGTCGCGTGTCGGCATGAAGACGAACATGGAGGATCTGATCCACCATTTCAAGCTCTTCACGGAAGGTTTTCACGTGCCCGAAGGCGAGACGTATGCAGCTGTCGAGCACCCGAAGGGCGAGTTCGGCATCTATCTCGTGTCGGACGGCGCAAACAAGCCGTATCGCCTCAAGATCCGTGCACCGGGCTACGCCCATCTGTCCGCGCTCGACGAAATGGCGCGCGGGCACATGATCGCCGACGCCGTCACGATCATCGGTACGCAGGACATCGTGTTCGGCGAAGTCGACCGCTGATGGTCGCGCCGCTCGCGGGCCCGGCCGGGCCGCGCGCGGCGAATCACACGCGGCGCGGGCCTCGGTCGCGCCGTCGCAACAAGCTGTCAACAGTGAGCGCCAGGTCTGCCGCATCGGTCATGCGGCAGGTTGTTCGTGCGGTAGGAATTGAAAGAGTCGTGTCTGAAAATGATCTCAGCTGAAGGCCTGAAAGAAATCGATCGAGCGATCGCGAAATATCCCGCCGATCAGAAACAGTCCGCTGTGATGTCGGCGCTGGCCGTCGCTCAGGAAGAGCATGGCTGGCTGTCGCCCGAACTGATGCAGTTCGTCGCGGATTATCTCGGCATGCCGGCCATCGCCGTGCAGGAAGTCGCGACGTTCTACACGATGTACGAGCTCGCGCCCGTCGGCACGCACAAGATCACGCTCTGCACGAACCTGCCGTGCCAGCTCGGGCCGCACGGCGGCGCTGAAGCGACGGCCGACTATCTGAAGCAGAAGCTCGGCATCGACTTCGGCGAAACGACGCCGGACGGCAAGTTCACGCTGAAGGAAGGCGAGTGCTTCGGCGCGTGCGGCGATGCGCCGGTGCTGCTGCTCAACAATCACAAAATGTGCAGCTTCATGAGCCGCGAGAAGATCGACCAGCTGCTTGAGGAGCTCTCGAAATGACGTCCCTCCACGATCGTCACATCAAACCGCTGATCCTCGCCGGCCTCACCGGCGAGAACTGGCATCTCGAAGACTATGTCGTGCGCGGCGGCTACGCGCAGCTGCGCCGCATCCTCGAAGAAAAGATTCCGCCCGAGCAGGTGATCGCCGACGTGAAGGCGTCGGGCTTGCGCGGCCGCGGCGGCGCGGGCTTTCCGACCGGTCTGAAGTGGAGCTTCATGCCGCGTCAGTTCCCGGGCCAGAAGTATCTCGTCTGCAACTCGGACGAAGGCGAGCCGGGCACGTTCAAGGATCGCGACATCCTGCGCTGGAACCCGCACGCGCTGATCGAAGGCATGGCTATCGGCGCGTACGCGATGGGCATCACCGTCGGCTACAACTACATCCACGGCGAAATCTTCGAAGTGTATCGACGCTTCGAGGAAGCGCTCGAGGAAGCGCGCCGCGCCGGCTTCCTCGGCGACGACATCATGGGGTCGGGATTCTCGTTCCAGCTGCACGCGCATCACGGCTACGGCGCGTACATCTGCGGCGAGGAAACCGCGCTGCTCGAATCGCTCGAAGGCAAGAAGGGCCAGCCGCGCTTCAAGCCGCCGTTCCCGGCGAGCTTCGGCGTCTACGGCAAGCCGACGACGATCAACAACACCGAGACGTTCGCGGCGGTGCCGTTCCTGCTGGCGGTCGGCCCGCAGAATTATCTCGAAATGGGCAAGCCGAACAACGGCGGCACGAAGATCTTCTCGGTGTCGGGCGACGTCGAGCGTCCGGGCAACTATGAAGTGCCGCTCGGCACGCCGTTCGCGACGCTGATGGAACTCGCCGGCGGCATGCGCGGCGGCAAGAAGATCAAGGCGGTGATCCCGGGCGGCTCGTCGGCGCCGGTGATCCCGGGCGACATCATGATGCAGACCGATCTGGACTACGACTCGATCGCGAAGGCGGGCTCGATGCTTGGTTCCGGCGCGGTGATCGTGATGGACGAGACGCGCTGCATGGTGCGCTCGCTCCTGCGCCTGTCGTACTTTTATTACGAAGAGTCGTGCGGCCAGTGCACGCCGTGCCGCGAAGGCACGGGCTGGTTGTACCGCGTCGTGAACCGCATCGAGCACGGCGAAGGTCGCCAGGAAGACCTGGATCTGCTGAACTCGGTCGCGGAGAACATCATGGGCCGCACGATCTGCGCGCTCGGCGACGCGGCGGCGATGCCGGTGCGCGGCATGCTCAAGCACTACTGGGACGAATTCGCGTACCACGTCGAGCACAAGCACTGCATGGTCGGCGGCCACGCGCATGCGGCTGCGGCCTGACGGCGCAACCCGATTGCAGAATTCGAGCGCCCGGTCGAGCGGACGCGGGCGAGCGGTAATAGGTTAAGGACCATTCACCATCATGGTTGAACTTGAAATAGACGGCAAGAAGGTCGAGGTGCCCGAAGGCAGCATGGTGATCCAGGCTGCGCACAAGGCGGACACGTACATTCCTCACTTCTGCTATCACAAGAAGCTGTCGGTTGCGGCCAACTGCCGGATGTGTCTCGTCGAAGTCGAGAAGATGCCGAAGGCGGTGCCCGCGTGCGCGACGCCCGTGTCGGCCGGCATGATCGTCCACACCAACTCTGACAAGGCCGTGAAGGCGCAGCAGTCGGTGATGGAGTTCCTGCTCATCAACCATCCGCTCGACTGCCCGATCTGCGATCAGGGCGGCGAATGCCAACTGCAGGATCTTGCGGTCGGTTACGGCAAGTCGTCGTCGCGCTACGCGGAAGAGAAGCGCGTCGTGTTCCACAAGGAAGTCGGCCCGCTCATCTCGATGGAAGAGATGTCGCGCTGCATCCACTGCACGCGCTGCGTGCGCTTCGGCCAGGAAATCGCCGGCGTGATGGAATTCGGCATGCTGGGCCGCGGCGAGCACTCGGAAATCACGACGTTCGTCGGCAAGACGGTCGACTCCGAGCTGTCGGGCAACATGATCGACCTGTGCCCGGTCGGCGCGCTGACGAGCAAGCCGTTCCGCTACAGCGCCCGCACGTGGGAGCTGTCGCGCCGCAAGTCGGTGAGCCCGCACGATTCCGTCGGCGCGAACCTTGTCGTGCAGGTGAAGAACAACCGCGTGATGCGCGTGCTGCCGTTCGAGAACGAAGCCGTCAACGAGTGCTGGATCTCGGACAAGGACCGCTTCTCGTACGAAGGCCTGAATAGCGAAGATCGCCTGACGAAGCCGATGGTCAAGCAGGGCGGCGAGTGGCGCGAAGTCGACTGGCAGACTGCGCTCGAGTACGTCGCGCGCGGCCTGAAGGGCATCAGCGACGAGCACGGCGCGTCCGCGCTCGCCACGCTCGCCAGCGCGCACAGCACGGTCGAGGAGCTGTTCCTGCTCAAGCAGCTCGCGCGCGAGCTGAAGACGCCGAACCTCGATTTCCGTCTGCGTCAAACCGATTTCTCCGTGGCCGCCCAGGGCGCGCCGTGGCTCGGGATGCCGATCGCCGATCTGTCGGGTGTCGACGCCGCGTTCGTCGTCGGTTCGTTCCTGCGCCGCGATCATCCGCTCTTCGCAGCGCGTCTGCGCCAGGCGGCGAAGAGCGGCGCGAAGCTGCATTTCCTGCATGCGACGGGCGACGATTCGCTGATTCCGACCGCGCAACGCATCGTCGCCGCGCCGTCGGCATGGCTCGACGAGCTCGCGGGCATCGCGGCCGCCGTCGCACAGGCGCGCGGCGTTGCGTTGCCGGATGCGCTCGCGGGCGCCGAGGCGTCGAGCGCCGCGCAAGCGGTCGCGCAGTCGCTCGTGAACGGCGAGCGCCGCGTCGTGCTGCTCGGCAACAGCGCGGTCCGGCATCCGCAATTCACGCAGATCCATGCAACCGCGCAGTGGATCGCCGACGCCACGGGCGCAACGCTCGGCTTCCTGACGGAAGCGGCGAATACGGTCGGCGCGCACCTCGTCGGCGCGCTGCCGGGCGCGAACGGCCTGAATGCGCGCGACGCGTTCGCGCAGCCGCGCAAGGGCTACGTGCTCCTCAACGTCGAACCCGAATTCGATACCGCCGATCCGGCGCAGGCGCTCGCCGCGCTGAAGCAGGCGGAGACAGTCGTCGTGCTGTCGCCGTTCAAGTACGGCCTCGATTACGCGGACGTGCTGCTGCCGATCGCGCCGTTCACCGAGACGGCCGGCACGTACGTGAACGCGGAAGGTCGCGCGCAGTCGTTCAACGGCGTCGTGCGTCCGCTCGGCGACACGCGTCCTGCGTGGAAGGTGCTGCGCGTGCTCGGCAGCCTGCTCGGCCTGCCGAATTTCGAATACGAGACGTCGGAAGAAGTGCGCGCCGCCGCGCTCGGCGACGAGGACATCGCGCCGCGCCTGTCGAACAAGACTTCGGCGGCGCCCGCTCGCGCCGCCGCGAAGGCGGCCGACGGCGGCCTCGAGCGCCTCGCCGACGTGCCGATCTACCACGCCGACGCGCTGTCGCGCCGCGCGGGCGCGCTGCACCTGACGGCCGCGTCGAAGGTCGCGCACAAGGTGGGCCTGCCTGCCGGGCTGTTCGACAAGCTCGGTCTGAAGAACGGCGACGCGGTGCGCGTGCGTCAGGGCGATCGCACGGTGCAGTTGCCGGCCGTGCGCGACGAGAACCTTGCGGAGACGGTCGTTCGCGTGTCGGCGGCCACGCCTGCCGGCGCAGCGCTCGGCAGCCTGTCCGGTGAACTGGTGGTGGAGAAGGCGTAAATGAGCTTGTTCGATACGATCAACTCGGGCGGAGCCCAGCTTCTCGGCGTCGCATGGCCGACGGTGTGGGCGCTCGTGCGCATCATCGTCGTCGCCGTCGTGATCCTGCTGAGCGTCGCGTACCTGATTCTGTGGGAGCGCAAGCTGATCGGCTGGATGCACGTGCGTCTCGGTCCGAACCGCGTCGGCCCCGCCGGCCTGCTGCAGCCGATCGCCGACGTGCTGAAGCTGCTGCTGAAGGAGGTGATTCATCCGACGGCGGCGAGCCGCTGGCTGTATCTGATTGCGCCGGTGATGACGGTCGTGCCGGCGTTCGCCGTGTGGGCGGTGATTCCGTTCCAGGCGGGCGCGGTGCTCGCGAACGTCAACGCGGGTCTGCTGTACGCGATGGCGATCTCGTCGGTCGGCGTCTACGCGGTGATTCTTGCCGGCTGGGCGTCGAATTCGAAGTACGCATTCCTCGGCGCGATGCGCGCGGCCGCTCAGATGGTGTCGTACGAAATCTCGATGGGCTTCGCACTCGTGCTCGTGCTGATGACGGCGGGCAGCCTGAACCTGTCGGAGATCGTCAACTCGCAGCAGCACGGCTTCTTCGCGGGCCACGGCGTCAACTTCCTGTCGTGGAACTGGCTGCCGCTCCTGCCCGTGTTCGTCATCTACTTCATCTCCGGCATCGCCGAAACGAACCGCCACCCGTTCGACGTGGTGGAAGGGGAGTCGGAGATCGTCGCAGGTCACATGATCGATTACTCGGGCATGGCGTTCGCGCTGTTCTTCCTTGCCGAGTACATCAACATGATCGTGATCTCGGCGATGGCGGCGACGCTGTTCCTCGGCGGCTGGGATGCGCCGTTTGAATTCCTGTCGTTCATTCCGGGCATCTTCTGGCTGGTGCTGAAAGTCTTCGCGCTGCTGTCGGTGTTCATTTGGGCCCGTGCGACGTTCCCGCGTTACCGCTACGACCAGATCATGCGCCTCGGCTGGAAGATATTCCTGCCGGTGTGCGTGATCTGGGTGGTCGTGGTCGGTTTCTGGATGATGTCGCCGCTGAATATCTGGAAATAAGGGGCGGACGAAATCATGACGGCAATCCAACAATTCTTTAAGACCTTCTTCCTGACCGAGCTGCTGAAGGGGCTTGCGCTGACGGGACGCTACACGTTCAAGCGCAAGTTCACCGTGCAGTTCCCCGAAGAGAAGACGCCGATCTCGCCGCGTTTTCGCGGGCTGCACGCGCTGCGCCGCTACGAGAACGGCGAAGAGCGGTGTATCGCGTGCAAGCTGTGCGAGGCGGTGTGCCCGGCCTTGGCGATCACGATCGAGTCGGAGACGCGTGCGGACAACACCCGCCGCACGACGCGCTACGACATCGACCTGACGAAGTGCATCTTCTGCGGCTTCTGCGAAGAGAGCTGCCCGGTCGATTCGATCGTCGAGACGCAGATCCTCGAGTACCACGGCGAGAAGCGCGGCGACCTGTACTTCACGAAGGAAATGCTGCTCGCGGTGGGCGATCGCTACGAGAAGGAGATTGCGGCCGCGAAGGCCGCCGATGCGCGGTATCGGTGATTGACGTGCGCCGGCCCGGAAGACGGGTCGGCCCAAGCCGCGGCGATGCCGCGGCACGCCCGGCGGTGCCAGCCAACCGCGCCTGACAATGGCCTAATGATGAACCGGTAATCATGGACTTCACGACCGTACTCTTCTACATCTTCTCGCTGCTCCTCGTGGTGTCGGGGCTGAAGGTGATCACTTCGCGCAACCCGGTGGCGTCTGCGCTCTTCCTCGTGCTCGCGTTCTTCAATGCGGCCGCGATCTGGATGCTGCTCGAGGCCGAGTTCCTCGCGATCCTGCTGGTGCTCGTCTACGTGGGCGCGGTGATGGTGCTCTTCCTGTTCGTCGTGATGATGCTCGACATCAACGTCGACGTGCTGCGCCGAGACTTCAAGCGCTTCGTGCCGATGGCGACCGCGGTCGGCGCGATCATCATCGTCGAGACGGCCCTGATCCTGTGGCGCGGCTACGGCGCGACGGCCTCGCCCGTGCGCGACATCGCCGCGGGCGCGCTCGCCGGCATGCCGAACACGAAGCTGATCGGCAAGGTCATCTATACCGATTACATCTTCGCATTCGAAATCGCAGGCCTCGTGCTGCTCGTCGCGATCATCGCCGCAGTCGCGCTGACCGCGCAGAAGGGCAAGGACAGCAAGCGCCAGCGCGTGTCCGAGCAGGTGAAGGTGCGCCGCGAAGACCGCGTGCGCCTCGTGAAGATGCAAGCCGACAAGCCGCAGCCGGAAACCGCCGCGAGCGACGCCGCGTCGGGCGGGAACAACGGCTAAGCGGAGGAGAAGAATCTATGTTGACCTTGGCTCATTACCTCGTGCTGGGCGCGATCCTGTTCGCGATCAGCATCGTCGGGATCTTCCTGAACCGCCGCAACATCATCGTGATCCTGATGGCGATCGAACTGATGCTGCTCGCGGTGAACACCAATTTCGTCGCGTTCTCGCATTACCTGGGCGACGTGCACGGCCAGATCTTCGTGTTCTTCGTGTTGACGGTCGCGGCGGCGGAAGCCGCAATCGGCCTCGCGATTCTGGTGACTCTGTTCCGTAAGCTCGACACGATCAATGTCGAGGATCTCGATCAGCTCAAAGGTTAATTTCAGGCAACGCTGTTATGTCAACGACACTCAATGAAAACCTGCTGCTGGCGATTCCGCTCGCTCCGCTGGCCGGCTCGCTGATTGCGGGGCTGTTCGGCAACGCAGTGGGGCGCAAGGGCGCACACCGGATCACGATCCTCGGCGTCGCGATCTCGTTCATTCTTTCCGCGATCGTCTTCTTCGACGTGATGGGCGGCGCGAGCTTCAACGCGACCGTCTACGAATGGATGAACGTCGGCTCGCTGAAGCTCGAAATCGGCTTCCTCGTCGACACGCTGACCGCGATGATGATGGTCGTCGTCACGTTCGTGTCGCTGATGGTGCACATCTACACGATCGGCTACATGTCGGAAGAGGACGGTTACCAGCGCTTCTTCTCGTACATCTCGCTCTTCACGTTCTCGATGCTGATGCTCGTGATGAGCAACAACTTCCTGCAGCTGTTCTTCGGCTGGGAAGCGGTGGGTCTCGTGTCGTACCTGCTGATCGGCTTCTACTTCACGCGTGAGAGCGCGATCTACGCGAACATGAAGGCGTTCCTCGTGAACCGCGTCGGCGATTTCGGGTTCCTGCTCGGCATCGGCCTCATCCTCGCGTACGCCGGCTCGATGAACTACGGCGAAGTGTTCGCGAAGCGCGCAGAGCTCGCGTCGCTGCATTTCCCGGGCACCGAATGGGGTCTGCTGACCGTCGCGTGCATCTGCCTCTTCATCGGCGCGATGGGTAAGTCCGCGCAATTCCCGCTGCACGTGTGGCTGCCGGACTCGATGGAAGGCCCGACGCCGATCTCCGCGCTGATTCACGCGGCGACGATGGTGACGGCCGGCATCTTCATGGTCACGCGGATGTCGCCGCTGTTCGAACTGTCGGACGCCGCGCTGTCGTTCATTACGGTGATCGGCGCGATCACGGCGCTCTTCATGGGCTTCCTCGGCATTGTCCAGAACGACATCAAGCGCGTCGTCGCTTACTCGACGCTGTCGCAGCTCGGCTACATGACGGTCGCGCTCGGCGTGTCCGCGTACCCGGTTGCCGTGTTTCACCTGATGACGCACGCGTTCTTCAAGGCGCTGCTGTTCCTCGGCGCGGGTTCGGTGATCATCGGCATGCACCACAATCAGGACATGCGCAACATGGGCGGCCTGCGCAAGTACATGCCGATCACGTGGATCACGTCGCTCGTCGGCTCGCTTGCGCTGATCGGCACGCCGTTCTTCTCGGGCTTCTACTCGAAGGACTCGATCATCGACGCGGTGAAGCTGTCGCACCTGCCGGGCTCGGGCTTCGCTTACTTCGCGGTGGTCGCGAGCGTGTTCGTCACCGCGCTGTACTCGTTCCGGATGTACTTCCTCGTCTTCCATGGCGAAGAGCGCTTCCGTCATCCGAAGGAATTCGGCAACAACCACGGCGCCGAGTCGGCTGCGCATCACGGCCATGACGACGACCACGGCCACGCGCACGAGCCGCACGAAACGCCTTGGGTCGTCTGGGTGCCGCTCGTGCTGCTCGCGATTCCGTCGGTCGTCATCGGTGCGATCGCGATCGGCCCGATGCTGTACGGCGATTTCTTCCAGCACGGCGTCGCGTTCGACAAGGTGATCTTCATCGGCCAGAACCACCCGGCGCTTGCCGAGATGGCGGAGGAATTCCACGGCTGGGCGGCGCTCGGCCTGCACTCGATCTCGTCGCTGCCGCTCTGGCTCGCGCTCGCCGGCGTCGTGACCGCGTGGTTCCTGTACCTGAAGCGCCCGGGTCTGCCGGCCGTGATCCGTCGCGCGTTCGGCCCGATCTACACGCTGCTCGACAACAAGTACTACATGGACAAGATCAACGAGGTCGTGTTCGCGAAGGGCTCGATCGCGATCGGCCGCGGTCTGTGGAAGGAGGGCGACGTCGTGGTGATCGACGGCCTCGTCAACGGCAGCGCGCGCTTCATCGGCTGGTTCGCCGGCGTGATCCGCTTCCTCCAATCCGGTTACATCTATCACTACGCGTTCGCCATGATCATCGGCATGCTGGGGCTCCTGACCCTGTTTGTAACGCTCGGCGGCAAATAAGGCGGGGACGACTAATGCACTCTTTTCCGATTCTCAGTACCGCGATCTGGTTGCCGATCGTCTTCGGCCTCATCGTGCTCGCGGTCGGCTCCGACAAGAATCCGGGCGCGGCGCGCTGGATCGCGCTGATCGGCTCGCTGGCGGGCTTGGCCGTCACGATCCCGCTGATCACGGGCTTCGACTCGAGCACCGCCGCGCTGCAGTTCGTCGAGCAAACGACCTGGATCGAACGCTTCAACATCACGTATCACCTGGGCGTCGACGGCATCTCGATGTGGTTCGTCGTGCTGACCGCGCTCATCACGGTGATCGTCGTGATCGCCGGCTGGGAGGTGATCACCGAGCACGTGTCGCAGTACCTCGCCGCGTTCCTGATTCTCTCGGGGATCATGATCGGCGTGTTCTCTTCGGCCGACGGCCTCTTGTTCTACGTGTTCTTCGAGGCGACGCTGATCCCGATGTACATCATCATCGGCGTCTGGGGCGGCCCGAACCGCGTGTACGCGGCGTTCAAGTTCTTCCTGTACACGCTCGCCGGCTCGCTCTTGATGCTGGTCGCGCTGATCTACCTGTACACGCAGACGCATTCGTTCGACCTCGCAACGTGGCAGAACGCGAAGATCGCGATGACGCCGCAGGTGCTGCTATTCATCGCATTCTTCCTCGCGTTCGCGGTGAAGGTGCCGATGTGGCCCGTCCACACTTGGTTGCCTGACGCGCACGTCGAAGCGCCGACGGGCGGCTCGGTCGTGCTGGCCGCGATCATGCTGAAGCTCGGCGCATACGGTTTCCTGCGCTTCTCGCTGCCGATCACGCCGGACGCGAGCCACTTCTTCGCGCCCGTCGTGATCGCGCTGTCGCTGATCGCCGTGATCTACATCGGCCTCGTCGCGATGGTGCAGGCGGACATGAAGAAGCTCGTCGCGTATTCGTCGATCGCGCACATGGGCTTCGTCACGCTCGGCTTCTTCATCTTCAACCAGCTCGGCGTCGAAGGCGCGATCGTCCAGATGATCTCGCACGGCTTCGTGTCGGGCGCGATGTTCCTCTGCATCGGCGTGCTGTACGATCGCCTGCACTCGCGTCAGATCGCCGACTACGGCGGCGTCGTCAACGTGATGCCGAAGTTCGCCGCGTTCGCGATGCTGTTCTCGATGGCCAACTGCGGTCTGCCGGGCACGTCGGGTTTCGTCGGCGAGTTCATGGTGATTCTCGCCGCCGTCCAGTTCAATTTCTGGATCGCGTTCGGCGCGGCGTTCACGCTGATTCTCGGTGCGGCGTACACGCTGTGGATGTACAAGCGCGTGTACTTCGGCGCGGTGGCGAACGATCACGTTGCGAAGCTGAAGGACATCGGCCGCCGCGAGTTCTTGATGCTCGCCGTGCTCGCCGCGTTCACGATGCTGATGGGTCTCTATCCGAAGCCCTTCACCGACGTGATGCACGTTTCCGTGGAAAACCTCCTCTCCCACGTCGCGCAGTCGAAACTGCCGCTGGCCCAGTAAGCGCGAGCGGAGGATACAAAGATCATGCAAAACGCACCTATGAATGTCCTGTTGCCTGATGCGCTGGTGATGGTCGCCATCATCGTCGCGTGGCTGAACGACACCTTCGTCGGCGCGGCCGGCCGCCGCCTCACGTACCTGATCGCGGTCGTCGCATCGGCCGCGGCCGGCGTGTGGTTTGCGCTGCAAGCCCTCGATCCGCAGCAGTACTACTTCTTCTCGCGGATGGTCGTCGTCGATTCGTTCGCGAGCGTGATGAAGGCGGTGGTGTCGCTCGGCTTCGCCGTGACGCTCGTCTACTCGCGCAAGTACCTTGAAGATCGCGATCTGTTCCGCGGCGACGTGTTCCTGCTCGGCATGTTCTCGCTGCTCGGCCAGCTCGTGATGATCTCGGGCAACAACTTCCTGACGCTGTACCTCGGCCTCGAGCTGATGTCGCTGTCGCTGTATGCGGTGATCGCGCTGCGTCGCGACGCGGCGCAGTCGAGCGAAGCGGCGATGAAGTACTACGTGCTCGGCGCGCTCGCATCGGGCTTCGTGTTGTACGGGATCTCGATGCTGTATGGCGCGACGGGCTCGCTCGAGCTCAACGAAGTGCTGAAGGCGGTCGCATCGGGTCGCATCAACGACGCGGTGCTGCTGTTCGGCGTGATCTTCGTCGTCGCGGGCGTTGCGTTCAAGCTCGGCGCCGTGCCGTTCCACATGTGGGTGCCGGACGTCTACCAGGGCGCGCCGACCGCGATGACGCTCTTCGTCGGCGGCGGCCCGAAGGTCGCGGCGTTCGCGTGGGGCCTGCGCTTCCTCGTGATGGGCCTGCTGCCGCTCGCGGTCGACTGGCAGGAAATGCTCGTGATCCTCGCGGCGCTGTCGCTGATCGTCGGCAACATCACGGGTATCGTCCAGCGCAACGTGAAGCGGATGCTCGCGTACTCGGCGATCTCGAACATGGGCTTCGTGCTGCTCGGCCTGCTCGCGGGCGTCGTCAACGGCAACCCGTCGTCGGCGGCGAGCGCGTACAGCTCGGCGATGTTCTACACGATCGTCTACCTCGTGACGACGCTCGGCTCGTTCGGCGTCGTGATGCTGCTCGCACGCCGCGACTTCGAAGCCGAAACGCTCGACGACTTCAAGGGGCTCAACAAGCGCAGCCCGGTGTTCGCATTCGTGATGATGGTGATGATGTTCTCGCTCGCCGGCATTCCGCCGACGGTCGGCTTCTATGCGAAGCTCGCGGTCCTCGAGGCGGCGGTCAACGCCGGCCTCACGTGGCTCGCAGTGCTCGCCGTCATCACGTCGCTGTTCGGTGCGTTCTACTATCTGCGCATCGTCAAGCTGATGTATTTCGACGCGCCGCAGGACACGACCCCGATCGCGGGCGACGCGTGCAAGCGTACGGTCCTCGTGCTGAACGGCCTTGCAGGCGTCGTGCTCGGCATCGTGCCGGGCCCGCTGATGACGATCTGCCTGCAGGCGATCAGCCACACGCTGCCGCTGTAATGTCGGCAGCCGGCTGGTTCATCGTGCTGTTGGCGCTCGCGGGCGCCAACCTGCCGTTCCTGAACCAGCGCCTGTTCGCCGTCGTGCCGCTCAAGAGCGGGGCGACGGTGAAAAAGAGCGCGTGGGTCCGGATCGGCGAATTGATCGTGCTGTATTTCGTCGTCGGCGCATTGGGCTTCTGGCTCGAATCGCGCGCCGGCAATCGCTTCGAACAGGGCTGGCAGTTTTACGCGATCACCTTCAGTCTTTTTGTGGTGTTTGCGTTTCCCGGCTTCACGTTCCAGTATCTCGTCAAACGGCGCTGACGGCGTAGGCCGTCGCGCCCCACTGCGGAGCCGCCGATGGCCGACTTGCCGAATCACGACGCCACCCTTACCGAAACTTGCATCGAAAGCGAGCCCGTGTATGACGGCTCGTTCCTGAAGGTCAAGCGCGACACGGTTCGCCTGCCCGACGGCAAGCATGCGACGCGCGAATACGTGACGCATCCGGGCGCCGTGATGGTCATTCCGCTCTTCGACGACGGCCGCGTGCTGATGGAGAGCCAATATCGCTATCCGGTCGGCAAGGTGATGGCCGAATTTCCGGCGGGCAAGCTCGATCCGGACGAAGGCGCGCTCGCATGCGCGATCCGCGAACTGCGCGAGGAAACCGGCTACACCGCGCGCGAGTACGTGTTTCTCACGCGAATTCATCCGATCATTTCGTATTCGACCGAATTCATCGACATCTATCTCGCGCGCGGCCTGACGGCGGGCGAGCGCAAGCTCGACGACGGCGAGTTCCTCGAGACGTTCACGGCGACGCTGCCGGATCTGCTCGAATGGGTGCGCACCGGCCAGATCAGCGACGTCAAGACGATCATCGGCACAATGTGGCTCGAGAAGGCGATGTCGGGCGCGTGGCCGCTCGGTGACGCGATTCGGCCGTAAGCCGGGCCGAGCGGGAGACTTTGCGAAGGGATACAATCGGTGCCGTCGGTTCGTCCGATCGCGTCCTTTTTCGGACTTGATTTAGCACGACCGTTCACAAAATTTCTTTTTGCGATACACTGGCGGCACGCCCTGATTCAGCATGAAGGTCCTCGATTTGCAGTGCCCGGATGGCCATCGGTTCGAAGGCTGGTTTGCTTCGGCCGATGAGTTCGAAGCGCAGTTGTCCCGCAAGCTGGTCGAATGCCCGGTTTGCGGTGCGACCGAGGTCAGCCGCATGCCGTCCGCGCCGCGCCTGAATCTGTCGGGCGCGACGCAGGCGCAGCCGGCCGATCCGCGCGAACTGCAGGCGCAGGCAATGCGTGCGCTGCGCGAGGTGCTCGCGAAGACCGAGAACGTGGGCGAGCGCTTCGCCGAGGAAGCGCGGCGCATTCACTACAACGAAGCGCCCGCGCGCGGCATTCGCGGCGTAACCACGCCCGAAGACGCGCAAGCCTTGGCCGAAGAAGGCATCGACGTGATGCCGCTGCCGGTTCCGGCCGCGCTGAAAGAGCCTTTGCAGTGATCGATCGCTGATCGCTGCGCGGCCGTCGGCGGCCACCGGCGCGGTCAGAGGAGACACTGCGCATGGATTTCGATTATTCCCCCGCCGACGACGCGTTCCGCGCCGAAGTCCGCGCATGGCTCGAGGCGAATCTGCCTCGCACGCTGCGCGCCAAGGTTCTCGATCACAAGCGTCTGAATCGCGACGACTTCGCGAGCTGGCATCGGCTGCTCGGCGCGCGAGGCTGGTCCGCGCCCGCGTGGCCCGTCGAGTACGGCGGCCCCGGCTGGAACGCGACGCAGCGCCACATCTGGGAAGAGGAGTGCGCGCGGATCGGCGCACCGCCCGTGCTGCCGTTCGGCGTATCGATGGTCGCGCCGGTGCTGATGAAGTACGGCAGCGAAGCGCAGAGGCGGCATTATCTGCCGCGGATTCTCGATGGCACCGATTGGTGGTGTCAGGGCTACTCGGAGCCCGGCTCGGGTTCGGATCTCGCGTCGCTGCGCACGCGCGCCGAGCGGCACGGCGATCATTACGTCGTCAACGGCCAGAAGACCTGGACGACGCTCGGCCAGTACGCGGACATGATGTTCTGCCTCGTGCGCACCGATCCCGCGGCGAAGAAGCAGGAGGGCATCTCGTTCCTGCTGATCGACATGAAGTCGCCCGGCATCGCCGTTCGCCCGATCATCACGCTCGACGAGGATCACGAAGTCAACGAGGTGTTCTTCGAGGACGTGACGGTGCCCGTCGAGAATCTCGTCGGCGAAGAAAACCGCGGCTGGACCTACGCGAAATATCTGCTCGGACACGAGCGCACCGGCATCGCGCGCGTCGGCGCGTCGAAGCGCGAACTCGATTTCCTGAAGCGCATCGCGTCGCGCGAGCGCAAGAACGGCAAGCCGCTCATCGCCGATCCCGTTTTCGCCGCGAAGATCGCCGCGCTCGAGATCGAGCTGATGGCGCTCGAAGTCACGGTGCTGCGCGTCGTCAGCAGCGAGGCGAGCGGGCGCGGGCCGGGGCCGGAGGCGTCGATGCTGAAGATCAAGGGCTCCGAGATCCAGCAGGCGCTGACCGAGCTGATGGTCGATGCGATCGGGCCGCTCGCCGCGCCGTTCGACGCACCGTTCCTCGAAGGCGAGCGCGAGCACAGCGTCGCGGGCGACGATGACGCGGCGCCGCTCGCCGCGTATTACTTCAATTACCGCAAGACCTCGATCTACGGCGGTTCGAACGAAATCCAGAAGAACATCATCGCGCAGATGATTCTCGGACTGTGAGGAGCGGCGCCATGAACTTCACCTTCAGCGAAGAACAACAGCAATTCGCCGACGCGCTGCGCCGCTATCTCGACGAGCGCTACGGCTTCGACGCGCGGCGCGCGATCGTCCATTCGGATGCCGGCGTGTCGGCCGACCAGTGGCGCGCGTTCGCCGAGCTCGGCCTCACCGCGCTGCCCGTGCCGGAAGCGCACGGCGGTTTCGGCGGCGGCGCCGTCGACATGCTCGTCGCGATGCAGGAACTCGGGCGTGCGCTCGTCGTCGAGCCCTATTGGGCGACCGCGGTCGGGATCGAGGCGGTGCGCGTCGCGGGCTCCGGCAGTGGCGAAGACGCCGCGCTCCTCGAGCGCGTGGCGCAGGGCGACGCGAAGCTCGCGGTCGCGTTTCACGAGCCGCATGCGCGCTACGACCTGTTCGCGATCGAGACGACCGCGCGGCCCGACGGCGATGCATTCGCGCTGAACGGCGTCAAGTCGATCGTCCAGCACGGCGCGCAGGCGGATGTCCTGATCGCGCCCGCACGGCTGCCGAACGGCGCGCTCGGCCTGTTCGCGGTGGCGCGCGGTGCAGCGGGCGCGGACGTCGTCGACTATCGGACGATCGACGGCCAGCGCGCGGCGACGATCCGCCTGTCGAACACGCCGGCGCGCGCGCTTGCCGGCGGTGAGCGCGACGCGGCCGTACTCGAGAAGATCGCCGACTACGGGATCGTGCTGCTGTGCGCAGAGGCGATCGGCGCGCTCGACGCGCTCAATCGCGCGACGCTCGACTATACGAAGACGCGCCAGCAGTTCGGCATGCCGATCGCGCGTTTCCAGGCGCTGCAACACCGAATGGTCGACATGCTGATCCATGTCGAGCAGGCGCGCTCGCTCGCGTATCTCGCCGCGGTGCGCTATGCGAGCGACGATGCGAACACGCGTCGCAAGGCGGTGTCGGCGGCGAAGGTCCGCATCGGCCAGGCAGCGCGCTTCGTCGGCCAGCAGGCGGTGCAACTGCACGGCGGGATGGGCGTCACCGACGAGGTCGCGGCCGCGCATCTGTTCAAGCGTCTGTCGATCATCGAAACGACGCTCGGCGACGTCGATCATCATCTCGCACGCTTTGCGTCGCTGCCGGATTTCGCGGCATTGCAGGATGCCTGAGCGGGCGCGCCCGCCCGACTCATTTCACGGAGAAGCTTGATGGGTATCAGTTACGAAGACCTGGAAGTCGGCGGTAAAACCGAAGTCGGCAAGCATCGATTCACGTCCGACGAGATCGTCACGTTCGCGCAGGCGTACGACCCGCAGCCTTTTCATGTCGACGAGGAAGCGGCGAAGTCGTCGATGTTCGGCGGGCTCGTCGCGAGCGGCTGGCATACGTGCTCGGTGTTCATGGGCATGCTCGTGCGCAACGTGCTGCAAGGCTCGACGAGCCTGGGCTCGCCCGGCATCGAGGAGATCCGCTGGATCAAGCCGGTGCGCTCGGGCGACACGATCACGATGTATACCAAGGTCCTCGACAAGCGGCTGTCCGCGAGCCGGCCCGATCGCGGGATCGTGACGACCGAATGGGAAGGCGTCAACGAGCAGGGCGAGACGGTCATCACCGTGCGCTCGAAGGTGCTGTTCGGGCTGCGGGAGCCGAAGGAGCGCACGTGACAAACGTGACGGACGACACGCAAGCGGCGCCGCCGACGATCGCGTCGGCGCAGGCGCTGCGCGAACTCGTCGGCGGGGAGCCGTTCGTGAGCGGCTGGATTACCGTCGACCAGCCGCGCGTCGACCGCTTCGCGGAAGCGACCGACGATCGTCAATGGATCCACGTCGATCCCGAGCGCGCGCGACGCGAATCGCCGTTCGGCGGGCCGATCGCGCACGGTTTTCTGACGCTGTCGCTGATTCCCGCGCTGATGGTCGACGCGGTCCGCTTTGAGGAGCGGATGAGCGTGAACTACGGGCTCAATCGTGTGCGCTTCCTGCGGCCGGTGCCGGTCGGCGCGCGCGTGCGGGCGCGCTTCGCGGTGAAGGACGTGAGCGAAGGCGCGCAGGGCGGCATGCGCGCGACGTGGTCGGTGTCTGTCGAGATCGAGCATCCTGAAAAGCAGGCGCTCGCATGCGCGGCGGAGTTCGTCACGCTCCATTTCTTCTGAGCGCTCGCGCGGCATTTCGCTGCTTCGCGTCGCGGTCGCGGCGACGCAGCGCGTGGCGAAGGAGGCGACAATAGAAAGGGACGCGGTTCGATCCGCGTCCCTTTTTCATTTCGGGCGACATGGCCCGCATTCGTCGCCGCGCAGGCGCGCGGCCGGCCGCGCGTCGCGCGTCAGTGGCGCGAGTACTGCGTCGCGCCGAACAGCATCTCGCGTGCGCGATCGTCGTCCTGCAACGGCTTGCGCAGCGACGCCAGCACCTCGACGCCGCGCTGCACCGCCGGCCGCGCGGCGATCGCTTCGTGCCAGCGCTTCACGTTCGGGAAGTCGTCGAGCTCGATGCCCTGGTTCTTCCATGAGCGAGTCCATGGGAACGTCGCGATGTCGGCGATCGTGTAATCGTGGCTCGCGAGGTACGCGGATTGGCCGAGGCGCTTGTCCATCACGCCGTATAGCCGCTTCGCCTCGTTCGTGTAGCGGTTGATCGCGTACTCGATCTGCTGGGGCGCGTAGAGGCGGAAGTGGTGCGCCTGTCCGAGCATCGGGCCGACGCCGCCCATCTGGAACATCAGCCATTCCAGCGTCGCGTAGCGCGCGGCAGGCGCGGACGGCAGGAGCTTGCCGGTCTTCTCGGCGAGATAGATCAGGATCGCGCCCGATTCGAACAGCGAGATCGGTTTGCCGTCGGGACCGTCGTGATCGACGATCGCCGGGATCTTGTTGTTCGGGCTGATCTTCAGGAATGCCGGCTTGAACTGGTCGCCCGCGCCGATATCGATCGGATGCACGCGATAGTCGAGGCCGGTCTCCTCGAGCATGATGTGGATTTTGTGGCCGTTCGGGGTTGCCCAACTGTAGACGTCGATCATCGTCGTTCCTTTGTGATGGTTCGTCGATGCGGCGCCGTCACGGCGCCGCGGCACGCGGAAAATTAGAGCATAGATCCGCCAGCGCTGCAGACCGCTGCGCTGGCGGAGGAATCGATGCCGGCGCGTGGTGCGTCGCTGCGCTTCGATGCGCGCCGCGCGGCCTCGGCTCGTCGGCTAGACGACTCATCAGTCGGCGATTGGTCGGTTCGTCGGAGTGAACTCGCAACGTCTGTCACCCGGGTGGCCGAGCGCAAGGCGGCGATCGCATCGGCGCGCGTCGCCGCTGCCTGTCGCCGATCGCCGATCGCCGATCGCCGTCGAGTTAGCTGCCTCGCGCCGGCGCGCTCGCATGGCGCGCGAGTTCGAGCTTCGCGATCGCGTTGCGATGCACTTCGTCGGGGCCGTCCGCGAAGCGCAGCGTTCGCGCGCTCGCATACGCGTACGCCAGCGGGAAATCGTCGCTGACGCCGCCGCCGCCGTGCGCCTGGATCGCCCAGTCGATCACCTCGCACGCCATGTTCGGCGCGACCACCTTGATCATCGCGATCTCGCCGCGCGCGCCCTTGTTGCCGACGGTATCCATCATGTACGCGGTCTTCAGCGTCAGAAGCCGCGCCTGCTCGATCATGCAACGCGCCTCGGCGATCCGCTCCTGCGTGACCGTGTGCGCGGCGATCGGCTTGCCGAACGCGACGCGCTCGGACGCGCGCCGGCACATCAGTTCGAGCGCGCGCTCCGCGAGCCCGACGAGCCGCATGCAGTGATGGATGCGGCCCGGGCCCAGCCGGCCCTGCGCGATCTCGAAGCCGCGTCCTTCGCCGAGCAGCAGGTTCGACGCGGGCACGCGCACGTTCTCGAGCGTGATCTCCATGTGGCCGTGCGGCGCGTCGTCGTAGCCGAACACGTTGAGCGGCCGGTGCACG
Source organism: Burkholderia sp. ABCPW 14 (assembly GCF_001523835.1). NCBI lineage: Bacteria > Pseudomonadati > Pseudomonadota > Betaproteobacteria > Burkholderiales > Burkholderiaceae > Burkholderia > Burkholderia sp. ABCPW 14. Next base: position 49,355 of record NZ_LOVS01000003.1, read on the forward strand.
GTGACGCCGGGCGCGTCGGACGGCACGAGGATCATCGATTGCTGCGCGTGGCGGGGCGCGTCGGGGTCCGTCTTGCCCATCACGATGTAGAGCTTGCAGCGCGGATCGCCCGCGCCGGACGACCACCACTTGTGGCCGTTGATCACGTAGTTGCCGCCGTCGCGCTCGATGCGGGTCCGGATGTTCGTCGCGTCCGACGACGCGACCTCGGGCTCCGTCATCAGGAACGCCGAGCGGATCGTGCCGTCGAGCAGCGGTTCGAGCCACGTCGCTTTGTGTGCGTCGGCGCCGTAGCGCTCGAGCGTTTCCATGTTGCCGGTGTCGGGCGCGTTGCAGTTGAAGACCTCGGGCGCCCACGGCACGCGGCCCATGATTTCGCAAAGCGGCGCGTATTCGAGGTTCGTGAGGCCGGCGCCGCGCGTCGAGTCGGGCAGGAACAGGTTCCACAGGCCCGCGGCGCGCGCCTTCGGCTTCAGCGTCTCGATCAGCTCGACCGGCTGCCATGCGTCGCCGGCGCGCCGGTTGCGCGCGATCTCTTCGTAGAATGCGCGCTCGTTCGGATAGATGTGCTCGTCAAAGAACGCGTTGAGCCGCGCGCGCAACGCTTCGACTTTCGGGGTGTAATCGAAATGCATGGCTGCCTCGCCTGTCGGTCGGTTCAGTGGAAGAGTGGGGCGCCGCTAGCGTGCGCGCTGTGCATAGCGCCACGCGAGCTCGGCCATTGGCCGCGCGCGCTGGCCGGCGTCGAGCGCCTGGGCGCTCGACGCGGTGCCGTCGACGACGCGCTTCATGATGCCCTGCAGGATCGCCGCGATCCGGAACATGTTGTATGCGAGATAGAAGTTCCAGTTGTCGGGGATCGTCAGGCCGGTGCGCTCGCAGTAGCGGGCGACGTAATGCGCTTCGTCGGGAATCCCGAGCGCCGGCAGATCGAGCCCGGCGATTCCGCGAAAGCGCTCGGGCGTAACGTGCCACGCCATGCAGTGGTACGCGAAATCGGCGAGCGGGTCGCCGAGCGTCGACAGTTCCCAGTCGAGCACCGCGAGCACGCGCGGCGCGTGCGGATCGAAGATCAGGTTGTCGAGCCGATAGTCGCCGTGCACGATCGACACGCGTGCGTCGTCCTCGGTCTCGGGCGGCAGATGTTGCGGCAGCCAGTCGATCAGCCGGTGCATCGCGTCGATCGGCTCGGTTTCCGAAGCCAGATACTGCTTGCTCCAGCGCGCGATCTGACGCGCGAGATAGTTGCCCGCCTTGCCGTAATCGGCGAGCCCGACCGCCTGCGGATCGATCGAGTGCAGCGCGGCGATCACGCGGTTCATCTCGTCGTAATGGCGGCCGCGCTCAGCGGGCGTCATGCCGGGCAGCGACGGGTCCCACAGCACGCGGCCGTCGACGAACGCCATCACGTAGAACGCGCGGCCGATCACGCTTTCGTCGTCGCAGCGCGCGAGCATCGGCGCGACGGGCACGTCGGTGTCCGCGAGCGCGGCCATCACCCGATACTCGCGCTCGATCGCGTGCGCGGACGGCAGCAGCTTCGCCGCGGGCGCGGGCTTCGCGCGCAAGACGTAGCTGCGCGCGGGCGTGACGAGCTTGAACGTCGGATTCGACTGGCCGCCTTTGAACTGCTCGATGCAAAGCGCGCCGGCGAAACCGTCCACGTGCTGCGCGAGCCACGCGCTCAGCGCGTCCACGTCGAAGCGCTGCGCGTCGCCGACGGGGCGCGTGCCTTCGAATGCGGCGTAATCGGTCGGCTTGGACTTCGGATCGTTCTCGGCTGCCATCGTCTCCTCCAGATCCGTGCGCCGCGCCTATTCGCGCGTGCTTTGCAAAAACTGGTGATACAGCACTTCCATCGTCGTGTTGCGGGTGTCGCGGTGCAGCGCTTCGGGCGGCGAGTAGTTGACGAGCCGCACGACCCAGTCGTCGTCGCGCTCGCCGACGTCGAGTGCGTTGATGCAGCCCGCCGACTGCGACAGCGTGCCGATGAAGAGCCGATGTCCGGGCACCGTCGCGTGCGACAAGAGCGCGCAATTCACGCCGCCGTGCAGCACGAGCAGCACCGTGTCCCACGACGGGTCCGCGCGCAGCGCGGCGAGCGGCGGCAGCACGCGGTCGATCAGCTCGCCGATCGTTTCGCCGCCGAGAAAGCGCGTGTGCTCGGCGACGATGCCGTCGAGTACACGCAGGAATGCGGCTTCCTGCTCTTCGGGCGGGATGTCGGCGAGGAAGCCGCCGCGAATCTCGCGCCACGCGGGCTCGATGTCGATGTCGAGCGGTTGATCGATTTCCGCGAGCACGCGCCGCGCGGTTTCGATCGTGCGCGGCAGGCCGCTCGTGATCACGCGGTCGAAACGCACGTGCTGCTCGGCGAACACGCGCCCCGCGGCGCTCGCCTGCATCCGGCCGCGCTCGTTGAGCGGCACGGCGTCCTGGTCGAACGGGCGGCCGCTCGCATCGAAGTAGGTGACGTCGCCATGCCGCATCAGATAAATGCGGCGACGTTTCGGCAATTGATAGGACATGGGCGGGCTTTAGCGTTTGTAGACGGGAGGGCGTTTGTCGAGGAACGCGGTGATCCCTTCGAGCGCGTCCGCGTGGTGCAGCGACGCGACGAAGTGATCGCGTTCGGCGACGAGATGCGCGGCGAGCGGCTGCGTCTGCGCGTCGGCGACGAGCGACTTGATCCGCGCGAGCGCGTTCGGCGACATCTTGCCGAGCGCGCCGGCCCACGCGATCGCCTCGTCGCGCGCGGCGCCCGGCTTCGTCAGGCGGTTCACGACGCCGAGCTCATGCAGCCGCGACGCGGCGGCGGGCTTGCCTTCGAACAGGATCTCGGCCGCGAGCGCGCGGGGCAGCGCGCGCGCGAGGAACCACGAGCCGCCGCCGTCGGGCGTGAGCGCGACGCGCGCGTACGACATCACGAACTTCGCATCGTCGGCGGCGACGAGGAGGTCGCACGCGAGCGCGAGCGAGAAGCCCGCGCCCGCGGCCGCGCCTTCGACGGCCGCGATCACGGGCTTCGTCACCGTGTTGATCGCGGTGACCCATTCGCCGAGCAGATCGATGCTCGCCGCCTGGGCGGCGGGCTCCTTCGCGCGATTGTCGAGCAGCCGGTTCAGGTTGCCGCCCGCGCAGAAGAAGCGGTCCGCGCCCGTCAGCACGACCGCGCGGATCGACGGATCGCGCTCGGCCGTGTTGAGCGCTTCGAGGCCGGCGGCGTACATGTCGGGGTGCAGCGCGTTGCGCGCGCCGGGGTTGGACAGCGTGAGGACGAGCGTCGATTCGCTTTCGGGCGGGCGCGACGCGAGCAGTTCTGCGCTCATGCGGTGAGTCTCCTTGAATGCGATAGGCGTCGGGAGCGGTGCGCCGCGTACATGCGTCGCGCGGCGCGGGCGCTGTCCCGGCCGGCTTGGCCGGCATTTTTGAGGCGGTGCTCGAAACGTGCCGCGGCGCGAACGCCGCGACGCGCGTCGAAGTTGCTTTAGACTAGCATGAACGTGCTTTTCGGCGTTACGCCGACCGACGTGCGGGATACATTGCGCGCGGCCCTTTTCCCATGACGAAGGAGACTTCGATGCTTCGGCTCTGTGGCTTACCGCTGTCGAACTATTACAACAAGGTCAAGTTAGTACTGCTCGAGCACGACATTCCGTTCGAGGAGACGCTCGTCAAGCTTCCGATCGACGATCCCGCGCTGTTCGCCGACACACCGCTCGGCAAGGTGCCGTATCTGCTGACCGAGCATGGCGCGATCAGCGAATCGCAGGCGATCGTCGAATATCTCGTCGCGACCCATCCCGACAAGCGCATCTTCCCGGCCGATCCGTTCGCGGCGGCGAAGGCGCGCGAGATCACGACGGTGCTCGAGCTGTATCTCGAATGGAACGTGCGCGAGCTGTTTCCGGAGGCGTTCTTCGGCGGCAAGGTCAGCGACGGCACGAAGGCGCACGTCGAGAAGCGCATGCCGCGCGCGCTGGACGGTTTCAAGCGGCTCGCGAAATTCTCGCCTTACGTGCTCGGCGACACGTTCGGCATCGCCGACGTCGCTGCGTTCATCCATTTGCCGATCGTCGCGCTCGCGACGAAAGCGATCTACGGCCGCGATTTCATCGCCGATGCCGGAATCGACTGGAAGTCGTACGTGAAGCGCATCGAGGCGGAGCGGCCGGCTGCGCGGCGCGTGAGCGAAGAGCGCAAGGCGTTCATCGCGGGGCTTGCGAAGCAGCGTTGACGCGACTCGTGTGATGCACGCGCGATGCGCGAAGGCCGGTTGGCCGTCTCGCGCATCGCGCGCGCGTTCGCCGCGATGCCGGCGGCGCGATGGGCTGCCTTGACCGCACAACGGCGACGGGTGGTCGCGGTCGCCCATGGGGGCCCGCCCATGCGCCGGATTTACAAGCGCGCGAGCCGCTCGAGCGCGGTGGCGAGCGTCTCCTCGCGCTTCGCGAAGCAAAAACGCACGACGCCCGATTCGTGCGACTCGTGATAGAACGCCGACACCGGAATCGCCGCGACGCCGGTCTCGGTCGTCAGCCACTTCGCGAATTCCGCTTCGGGCAGATCGCTGATCGCCGAATAATCGACGCACTGGAAGTACGTGCCCGCGCACGGCAGCAGTTTGAAGCGCGTGTTCGCGAGTCCGGCGCGGAAGAAGTCGCGCTTCTTCTGATAGAACGCGGGCAGCGTCAGATATGGCTCGGGATCGCGCAGGTAATCGGCGAGGCCGAACTGCATCGGCGTATTGACCGTGAATACGTTGAACTGGTGGACCTTGCGGAATTCGGCCGTCAGCGCGGCGGGCGCGGCGACGTAGCCGACCTTCCAGCCCGTCACGTGAAAGGTCTTGCCGAAGCTCGACACGACGATGCTGCGCGCCGCGAGTTCCGGATAACGGGCGACGCTCTCGTGCCGCGCGCCGTCATAGACCATGTGCTCGTAGACCTCGTCGGACACGATCAGCAGGTTGGTGTCGCGCACGATGTCTTCGAGCGCGCGCATGTCCGCCTCCCGCCATACGGTGCCCGTCGGATTGTGCGGCGTGTTGATCAGGATCGCGCGCGTCTTCGGCGTGATCGCGGCGGCGAGCTTGTCGAACGGAATCGCGTAGTCGGGCGCGTCGAGCGTGACGAACACGGGCGTCGCGCCCGCAAGCGCGATCGACGGCAGATAGCTGTCGTAGGTCGGCTCAATCACGATCACCTCGTCGCCCGGATGCACGGTGCACAGGATCGCGGTCAGGAGCGCCTGCGTCGCGCCGGCCGTCACGGTGATCTCGGTCGCGGCGTCGTAGCGGCGGCCGTAGAGCCGCTCGATCTTGTCCCCGATCGCCTCGCGCAGCGGCGCGACGCCCGTCATCGGTGGATACTGGTTGTGGCCGTCGCGCATCGCGCGCGCGACCGCGTCGACGATGCGCGGATCGCAATCGAAATCGGGAAAGCCCTGGCCGAGGTTGACCGCGCCTTTTTCCGCGGCGAGCGCGCTCATGACCGTGAAGATCGTCGTGCCGACGTCGGGCAGGCGGGAGAGGAGGGTGGGCGTCGTGGGCATGTCGTGCTGTGCGTTCATCGTGGCTTGCGCGAAAAGGGGGGCGAAGCGCGTCGCTTACGCCGGCTCGGATGCGTTGGCCGCGAGCGCGCAGGCGGCGAACGGCGCCGGCTGCGCGATCCTGAAGCCGAAGTCGCGCGCGGTCCGGCGCGCGAGCTTCAGGAGCGCGCGGTCCTTCGACACGAGCCAGTCGGCGTGTGCCGCATAGGCGAGCTCGAGAAATTTCTGGTCGTCGCGGTCCTTGCACTTCGGCAACGCGCGCGACGGCGGCGCATCCGCGGCGAGGGGCGGCGCGGCCGCGTCGGCTGGCGACGGCGAATCCGTGCGGCCCGCTTGCACGTCGGTCGCGTCTGTCGCATCTGGAAGGTCCGAAGCGTTCAAGGGATTCGGGCTGTTCGAAGCGCCCGCCGATGATGCGGCCGCAAGCGAGCGGTTCGCGCCGGCGCCCGTCGTCGCGGCGGCCTCTCGCGAACCGCCGCGATCGGGCTCCCCGACGCGCTCCGACAGGCGCGCTACCGTTGCGAGCGCGGCGGCCTTGTCGACCGAGCGTGCCTTGAACTGCGGGTAGTCGAGCACGCGCTCGAGCTCGACGAGGCAGCGAGCGTCGATGAGCGCCGTGATGGCGCCCGTTTCCAGGGCGTCGCGGATCGGGCGGGCGGCGGGGTCGTCGAACACGAGGATGTCGATCCAGACGTTCGAATCGAGCACCACGCGGCGACCGGCGCGCGGAGCGTCGGGGCTTGGCATTCGTTACAATCGGTGGTTTTCGTTTGACTGCACGGCACGGCGTGCCGGTGAGCCTCTATGATAATCGTTCTCTCCCCGGCGAAATCGCTCGACTACGAAACCCCGCCCCACGTTGCCACTCATACGCTGCCTCAGTTCGTCGACGACGCGGCCGAACTGATCGGCGAGCTGCGCCGGCTGTCGCCGCAGCAGATCGGGACGCTGATGAGCATTTCCGATCCGCTCGCGCGCCTGAACTTCCAGCGTTACGCGGACTGGTCGGGCACGTCGACGCCCGCGAACGCCAAACAGGCGGTGCTGGCGTTCAACGGCGATGTCTACGAAGGCCTCGACGCTCGCTCGCTGTCGGCCGCCGATCTCGACTACGCGCAGCGGCACGTCCGCGTACTGTCGGGGCTCTACGGGCTGCTGCGGCCGCTCGATCTGCTGCAGCCGTACCGGCTCGAAATGGGCACCCGCTTCGCGAACGCGCGCGGCAAGGATCTGTACGCGTTCTGGGGCGAGCGGATCACGCAGGCGCTGAACGTCGATCTGAAGACGCGCGATGGCGCATCGCGCGTGCTCGTCAATTGCGCATCGGCCGAGTACTTCAGGTCGGTGAAGCCGAAGCTGCTCGACGCGCGCGTCGTCACGCCGGTGTTCGAGGACTGGAAGGACGGCCGTTACAAGATCATCAGCTTCCACGCGAAGCGCGCGCGCGGTCTGATGGCGCGTTACGTCGTCGAGGGGCGGATCGCGTCGCCCGACGCGCTGAAGAACTTCGCATCGGAAGGCTACGCGTTCGACGAAGCTGCGTCGAACGACGATACCTATGTGTTTCGCCGGCGTGTCGGCGCTTGAATTCCGGGCGGCCCGGCGCGGTCGCCGTAACCAGGAGACGCAATGACTCTCTCGATCACGAGCAATTTCGACGCAGGCGCGATCGACGTCCTGTCGTGCGAGCGCGCGGATGCGATCCGGCTGCGCGTGCGCGGCGACAATCGTTCCGAGTTCGCTCAATGGTTCTACTTCCGCCTGACGGGCGCGCGCGACGAGCGCTGCGTGATGACGTTCGAGAACGCGAACGACTGCGCGTATCCGGCCGGCTGGCGCAACTATCGCGCAGTCGCGAGCTACGACCGGGTCAATTGGTTCCGCGTGCCGACATCGTATGACGGTCAGGTGCTGACGATCGACCATACGCCCGATTTCGACAGCATCTATTACGCGTATTTCGAGCCGTACGGCGAAGAGCGTCATTCGGAGTTCCTCGGCGCGGTCCAGCAGATGCCGCATGCGAACGTCGTCGAGCTCGGCCGCACGGTCGAAGGGCGGCCGATGTCGCTCGTCGTGCTCGGCACGCCGGAAGAAGCGAGCGCCGCGAAGAAGAAAGTGTGGCTCATCGCGCGCCAGCATCCGGGCGAGTCGATGGCGGAATGGTTCGTCGAAGGTCTCGTGAAGCGGCTCGTCGGCTGGGGCGACTGGTCGGGCGATCCGGTCGCGCGCACGCTCTACGATCGCGCGACGTTCTACATCGTTTCGAACATGAATCCGGACGGCAGCGTGCACGGCAATCTGCGTACGAACGCCGCGGGCGCGAACCTGAATCGCGAGTGGATGGAGCCCGATGCCGAGCGCAGCCCCGAAGTGCTCGTCGTGCGTGACGCGATTCACGCGATCGGTTGCGATCTCTTCTTCGACATCCACGGCGACGAAGATTTACCGTACGTGTTCGCGGCCGGCTCGGAGATGCTGCCGGGCTTCACCGAGCAGCAGCGCGTCGAGCAGCGCGCGTTTATCGACGCGTTCAAGCGCGCGAGCCCCGATTTCCAGGACGAGCATGGCTATCCGCCGGGCAAGTACAAGGAAGATGCGCTCAAGCTCGCGTCGAAGTACATCGGCCATCGGTTCGGCTGCCTGTCGCTGACGCTCGAGATGCCGTTCAAGGACAACGCGAACCTGCCCGACGAGCATGTCGGCTGGAACGGCGCGCGGAGTGCGTCGCTCGGCGCGGCGATGCTGGGCGCGATTCTCGAGCACGTGCAGGCTTTCGCGTGAGCGATCGTCTCTGCACAGAGGATGCGCGCGAAATGGAGCGCGCATCAAAAAGCCGGAGCGGCATTGCCGCGTTCCGGCTTTTTTTGCGTCGAGCCGACGGCGGCGCATGACGCGCGTCGCCCGATGCCCGGCGCCGTCATCGTTCAGACAGGCATCCGATGGGCCGCTTCACGACTTCTGCGTCGACCGCTTCTTCACGGCTTTCTTCGCCGTGCCCGACTTCTTCGTCGCAGCCGATCGCTTGCTGCTCTTGCCTGCCGCTTTCGCCTTGACTTTGCCCTTGCCCGAGTGCGCGCGAAGTTTTTTCTTCGACGACGTCGTGCGTTCGACGCGCGGCTTCGCGGGCGGCACCGGATCGTTCCAGCTGAACGCGAGCATCTGCGTGCCGACATAGCCGCAGCGGAACTTCAGGTGCTCCGGGTCGCCGCCGCTGCTGCGTACGCCGAGGCCTTCGACGGTCACGATGTTGTCGACCTTCACGCGCTGCTTGCCTTCGTCGAACGAGTCGTTCCACGGCGTGATCGAAGCGTTGCCGTTGTCGAACGCGTTCGGCGGAAATTCGACATGATCGAAAGCGCTCGACGTGCTGGCGATGAAACTGCCGTGTGCGGCGCAATCCGCGACGAGCGGATCGGCGTGCATTTCATTGACGTATTTGTTGACGAGTTCGGCGCGTTGATCGAGTAAATCGGCAAACGCGGGCGCGGCGAACGTGAGCGACAGGCCCGCGACACAGGCCGTCAGCTTGCCGAGCGCGCCGAGCAGGCGATGCGAGGCGGAAAAGCTGTCCATCTGGAGGTAAGAGATAAGCGCGATAGAGACAGACACCAGGCACGTGAGATGCCCGATGAAGAGCAGGGTTCCATCTTAGCGTAATTTTCCGGCGCGGCAGTAGAGCGATTGCCCGTATGGCCGGTTGCGCGCGCGTCTACGCGCGTACGAACTCACGCGCGCGGTCCGCCGAGGCGATAGCGGCGCACGTCGGAGGTCGTGACCCATGCGGGTCGGTAAACCGCGATCAACGCGGTCGCCATGCCGGTGAACCACGCTTCGCCGAGCGCGAGCAGCAATGCGTTCAGCGCATAGCCGGACGGGACGACGACGAGCGTGCCGTCGGCGAGCGCGATCTGCACGCCGGCCGCCGCGGCCGCGACGACGCCCACCGTGATCGCAGGCGACACGAAGCCCTGGCCGATGATGAGCGCGGGCAGGTTGTGCGGCAGCCACGCGAGCGCGGCGCGCTGCAGCAGCGCCGATATCGCAACGGGAAGTGCGCCGTATACGAGATAGGTGAGCCCGATGCCTTGCCAGGTCGCGTCGAACACGACCGCCGCGACGCCGATCACGGCCGCCATTGCGACGAGCGCGAGGGTCCAGTCGAACAGTGTGACGAGCAGCGTCGCGCCGAGGAGATGCATGACGAGGCCGTCGTCGAGCCACGCATTGGACGCCCATAGCACCGTGATCGTGGTCACGAGCGCGAGCCATACGTGCTGTAGTGTCGCATCCTGCAGACGACCGAACGGGCGCCTCCACAACGCGAAGGCGAGCAACCCCCCGGCGGCGGTCCAGCCACCGACGGCGACCCAGAACGGAAGCGGCGTGTAGAGGAAACCCATGTTTTTATATTACTCGTTGAATGCAAAAGATGGGAATGGATTCACCCTCTACGCGGGTTTTGCCGGCTATTCGTTCGCTTTGAAAGGAGTGCTCGGTTCGGCCGCGATGAGCGGCTGGGCAGACGATTCGTTCTCGGCGACGAGCGGGTACTTGTGCTGCGCCTTCGCCGTGCGCAGCGGCACAGGGCCGGCCGCGCCGTGTACGGGCTTCGGCGAGCTGTCGCGCGCGGACAGCAGCACTTCGAGATGTGGCGGCAGCCAGCCGTTGTAGATCGCGACCGCGGCGGCGCGATTTGTCGCACCCAATTGCTGGAAGATGCTGGCCAGATGAATCTTGACCGTGCCTTCACTGATGCCGAGCGTGCGCGCGATCATCTTGTTGGTGCTGCCCATATGGACGAAACGCATGATCTGCGCCTGGCGCGGCGAGAGCCGGCTGCACGGCGAGCGTTTCCTGCGCGGGAGCTGGCTGACGATCGCGTCTACGCGGCCGTCCCTCGCGCGCGCGGCCGGCTCGGCGAGGTTCAGCGCGCTCGGCGGGACGTAGTATTCGCCGAGCAGCACCATTTCCAATGCGCGAACGATGGTGTGAGGGCGCGTCGAGCGTGGAATGACGCCGAGCACGCCAGCATCGAAGAGCGCTTGCGCGTGCTCCGGCGACGCGTCGTCGGTAAGCGCGGCGACGGGCGTCGGCGCGCAGGCCTGGCAAAGCGCATGTAGATCGCCGAGCCGCTTGATGTCTTGCCAGTCGACTGCGATCAAGTCGAAGCTCTGTTGTTTGATGAGCCGTTGCGCCTGCCGCCAGTCCTTGGCGTCGTTGTAGCCGGCATGCCGGTCGATTTGACGCAGCAGGGTTTTCAAGCCGTCGCGACGCTCTGCGTCGGAATTGAGCACCAGAAACCTCATGTTATGCCTCCGCTTATCCGATTGATCGAGAAAACGACAAGTGCCATCCCCTCAATAATGACAAAGACATTACAAAATGTCGGCCTAGCTGAAAGTCGTAAGAAAAATTCAGACAAGCAAGAGTGAGAAGGCCGCCGCGAGCGTGAGCTCGAGGCGGCCTTCGATGGACCTCTTGCGCCAGATGGCGCGAGGCGGGCGGGGTTTCAGTGGAAGTGCGGCTGCGCGGGCGTCGCGTCCTCCGGCATCTCCGCGTGGACGATCTCGCCGAGCGGATCCGCGTACAGCGGGACGCCGCAATCGTCGCAATATTCGGGTTCGAAACGGCCGGCGTGGCGGCGGATGTCGGTCACGCCCGCTTCCTTCAGCAGCGACGCGATTTCCTCGAGCGGTCCGTCGGCGGGCGCCTCGGCTTCGAGCGTCGCTTCGTCGACGGCCGCCTCGCCGTTCTCGCGTCCATAGAGCGGCCAGACGACGCCATAGATGACATCGTTGCTGCCGCGGCGAGTGAACGCGACGCGATATTCGTCGATCCGACGCTCGCCGAAACCGGCGATCACGGCGCGCAGTTCCTGCGGCGGTGCGCCGATCGTGTCGAACAGATAGCGGATCGCGGTGCGTACGGTGTGCGGACGGATCCGCTCGTCCGCGTCACGGCACGCGGAGTAGTACGCGTCGGGCAGCAAGCACTCGAATTCGCAGCCGGGCAGCGCGGCCGACAGATTGACGCCGCCTTGCGCAGCCCATTGCTCGAGGCATTGGCCGCGCTCGATGCGCGAGCCATGCTCTTCTTCCTGCCAGCGGAAGAGCGGGGCGCCGGCGGGCGCGGCGACGACGGCGAGCAGGAAGCGCGGATCGGCGAGGATCGGCGAGGTCTCGGGCAGGTCGCCGAAGTTGAGCTTGACCGGATGGTTGCCGAGCGCCGCATGCGCGAGCTGCTGCGCGAGGCGGTAAGTCTCGACGTGATGGCGCGGCAACTGATCAATGCTGTAGAAAAAGGGCGTCATCGCGACGAGCGTGCCGTGCGCGAGCACGTGTGCTTGCAAATGGGTGCGCAACACATCGGCGATCTCGGCCTTGAGCGAGCCCGACGGAATCATGTAGCGGGTCCAAGCGAGTACGGGGACTGCGACGAGAAGCGCCTCGTACGGCTTGCCGTCGTGCTCGACGGACAGCGATTCGCTGTGCGTCTCGGCCATATCGGCGAGGGCGCCGTAGGCGTCCGGATGATTCTGCTGGAGATGGTCGAGCGCGGCGTCGAGCGTGGTCTGGTTGCCGTTGCGGACGATCTTTGCGAGCAAGGCGTCGAGCTTGGCTTCCCAGAAGCGATCTTCGACACGGCTGCCGGACGCAAACAGTGCGAGCGACAGACCGACCAGTTTGTCGGCATCGGGAGGGAGGCGTTTAGCGGTTCGCTGGCGCATAGATTGACATGGTTGGATGCGAGGAACCTGTCATTTTAGTCCGTTCCGCGTATGTTCAGCGGTTTGCCGGCCTTCTGGCGGTCTTCCGTATAGACAATATGCGAGCGCGTTCGGCGTGTGAATATTTAAGGGACAAAAAATTTTCGAAAAAATTTTCGAAACCCCTTGCGGGGTACGAATCTTATGCCTAGAATCACGCCTCTTTCGCGGTAACGGAAACGTAGCGCGAAAGGGGGAGATGGGAAGTTCCGGTGCTCGGGGCGAGACGGTTGGCGGGTTAGTCGACCGAGGGTGCGGGAAGATGATCTAGA
>NZ_LOVS01000004.1:0-1284 GCF_001523835.1 Burkholderia sp. ABCPW 14
AGAGGTGGCTTCGCTCGTTCGGACAGTTTTCTGAGATTTTTAAGTGGAACGTCCGAGGCAATCATGCTGCCGATTTGATCGCAGGCAGCGTCGCGAAGTATGCCTCATCCGGCGTCTGATCCGCCAGGCTCGCATGGGGTCGTTTCCGGTTGTACAGATCGATGTATTCGCCGATGGAGCGCCGGGCGTGGCTGACGGACTCGTACGCCTTCAAGTAAACCTCCTCGTACTTGATGCTGCGCCACACACGCTCGACGAACACGTTGTCGCGCCACGCTCCTTTGCCGTCCATCGACAAGCGAACCTGTCGGCCCAGCACGGCATCGGTGAACGCGCACGCCGTGAACTGACTGCCCTGATCGGTGTTCACGATGTCTGGCAGCCCGTAGCGGGCAAACGCTTCCTCCAGCGCTTCAACAGCGTGTGAGGCTTCCAATGTGATGGCAACCCGGTGCGCGAGAATCTTGCGGCTCGCCCAGTCCACCACTGCCGTCAGGTACACGAAGCCGCGAGCCATCGGAATGTACGTCGTATCGAGCGCGAACACCTGATTGGCTCGGTCGATCTTCATGCCGCGCAGCACGTACGGCCAGATCTTGTGTTGCGCGTTGCGGCGACTCGTGTTTGGCTTGCAGTACAGCGCTTCCACGCCCATGCGCTTCATCAGCGTTCGCACTCGGCGGCGGCCGACTTCATGGCCTTCCCGACGCAGCAGGCGCGCCAGCATTCGCGCTCCGGCAAACGGAAACTCCATGTGCAATTCGTCGATCCGTCGCATCAGCAACTGATCCGCTTCGCTCACCGGCTGCGGCCGGTAATACACGCTCGATCTCGCCACGCCGACGAGACGGGCCTGCTGCGAAATCGGCAACGCGTGCTTACGGTCGATCATTTCTTTGCGCTCAGCAATCCCGCCTTGTCGAGCGCGCCGCTTAAAAAATCATTTTCCAGCGTCAGTTGCCCGATCTTTGCGTGCAGCGATTTCAAATCAACCGGCGGCTCGTTCGACGGCGCACCGCCAGCGCCGAACACGTCCGCCGCGCGCTCCTGCAATTGCCGTTTCCATTCCGTGATCTGGTTCGGGTGCACATCGAACTGCTGCGCCAATTCGGCCAGCGTCCGCTCGCCCTTGACCGCCGCCAGTGCCACTTTCGCTTTGAACGCCGCTGAGTGCGTCCTTCGGGTTCTCTTCGTCATTTCTTGGGTTCCTTTGCCTGCATTATCGCTGGCTCAGGCCCCAGCCGTTCCACTTATCCGGTTGTCCGAATTTGCGCGGCCACCTCT
>NZ_LOVS01000005.1:0-32380 GCF_001523835.1 Burkholderia sp. ABCPW 14
TCGCGCCCCGCGTCAATATCCCGCTTCCGACAGGTTCGTCGCTCCTGCAACGTCGATTTTGAAACTTGTGTCATGCCGCCGTTACGTGACGCCGCCGGAAAAGCGCGGATTTTGACCGCCATCGACACTCGTCAACGTCAATCCCGCCTATCGGCTCGCCGAGCTCGAATACGCGCTGAACAAGGTCGGCTGCAAGCTGCTGATCGCGGCGGAACGTTTCAAGACGTCCGCCTATACCGAGATGATCGTCGAGATCGCGCCCGAGCTCGCGACGCACACGAACGGCGAGCTGCACGCGGCGCGCGTGCCGAGCCTGCGCACGGTCGTGACGATGAGCGACGTCGCGCCGGCGGGCATGCTGAGCTTCGCCGAGATGCTTGCGCGCGGCCGCGCGGCGCTCGATCCCGCACGGCTCGATGCGATCGGCGCGACGCTCGACTGCCGCGATCCGATCAACATCCAGTTCACGAGCGGCACGACGGGCAGCCCGAAGGGCGCAACGCTCACGCATCGCAACGTCGTCAACAATGCGCGCTCGATCGCGAGCGTGATGCAGCTCACCGAAGCCGACGCGATGTGCATTCCGGTGCCGCTGTATCACTGCTTCGGGATGGTGCTGTCGGTGCTCGCGTGCGTGTCGGCTGGCGCGAAGATGGTGTTTCCCGGCGCGGCGTTCGAGCCGGGCGCGACGCTCGCGGCGGTTTCCGACGAGCGCTGCACGGCACTGCAGGGCGTGCCGACGATGTTCATCGCCGAGCTCGATCATCCTGACTTCGACCGCTTCGACCTGAGCCCGCTGCGCACGGGCATCATGGCGGGCTCGCCGTGCCCGATCGAGACGATGAAGCGCGTCGTCGCGAAGATGCACATGTCCGAGGTGACGATCGCGTACGGAATGACGGAGACGAGCCCCGTGTCGTTCCAGAGCTCGACGACCGATTCGCTGGAGAAGCGCACGACGACGGTCGGCCGCATCCAGCCGCATCTGGAAGCGAAGATCGTCGACGCGACGGGCGCGATCGTGCCTGTCGGCGAGACGGGCGAACTGTGCACGCGTGGCTATTCGGTGATGCTCGGCTATTGGGACGACGAGACGAGAACGCGCGAGGCGGTCGTCGACGGCTGGATGCGCACGGGCGATCTCGCGACGCTCGACGCAGAAGGCTTCTGCAACATCGTCGGACGCCTGAAGGACATGCTGATCCGCGGCGGCGAGAACGTCTATCCGCGCGAGATCGAAGAGTTCTTGTTTCGGCATCCGAAGATTCAGAGCGTGCAGGTGTTCGGCGTTCCCGATTCGAAGTATGGCGAAGAGGTGTGCGCGTGGATCGTGCTGCGCGCAGGCGAGACGATGACGGAAGACGAGCTGCGCGAGTTCTGCCGCGGCCAGATCGCGCACTACAAGGTGCCGCGCTACGTGCGCTTCGTCGACGAGCTGCCGATGACGGTGACGGGCAAAGTGCAGAAGTTCGTGATGCGCGAACGGATGATCGACGAACTGGGATTGAGCGTGCAGAAGACGGCGTGAGGCGCCGTGCACGTTTTCGATGGACGAAAAAAAGCGGGCTGATGAGCCCGCTAAAAACCACACGCTACGGGGTTAGCGCGAGGAGACCAAAGGTGGAACGCATCGGTGTGGGCCGACGACGACTCCAACAAGGATGCCCCTGGGAAGGGATTCGGTACGAAACCGACGGGCTCGTTCGTTTGTGCTTGTGTCCGCTCACACGCTGCACACGAGACCGCATCCGTGTTGAAACCGTGAGAGGCATTTTGGGCGAATTACCCCACCCTCGCGGTAACAAAGTGTTTCAGGTTGTAACCCCCGTCGGATAAGGCTTTGCGGGATTTTTTGCTGTTTTGAAAGGGGTGCGAGAAGTCATTTTTACCGCATTGGAAAATGGCGTCTTCGAGGCCCGCCAGGCCCCTTTTACGATGTGCTAGGCTGGACCGGTCAAGCTTTCGGGCGCCATCAAACATGCATCGAGATGACAGCGATATCGACTGACGCAGTTCTGAGAAAGATTTTGAAACGCGATCGGGTGATCGCGGTAGTCGGCCTTTCGGATAAACCTTATCGGCCGAGTTATGAAGTCGCTGCATACATGCAGCGGAACGGCTTTCGGATCGTACCCGTCAATCCGCTGCTCGCCGGCACGAAGGTGCTCGGCGAGACCGCTCATGCGTCGCTTGCCGACGCGCGCGCCGCGCTCGCGGCGGAAGGCGCCGAGATCGGCATGGTCGACGTGTTCCGCAAGTCGGCGGACGTGCCGCCGGCCGTCGATGCGGCGATCGAGATCGGCGCGCGTTCGGTCTGGCTGCAACTCGGCGTCGTGCATGACGCCGCCGCTGCGAAGGCGCGCGCGGCGGGCCTCGATGTCGTCGTCGATCGGTGCGTGAAGATCGAGCATCGGCGGCTGATCGATTAGCGATGTTGCGCAGGCGTGGCGTTCGCAGCGCACGCATCGCCGCGGCGCGCAACCGCGGCGCCGATGCATCCCGCGCACGACCGGCGCGCCGGCGCACGACGCCGCGTGCTGCGGCGCAACGTCCGCGAGCACTCATCGCACCGCCATCCGCACGGCCATCACTTGAGCCACTTGTCCGAGATCGCCTGCACCTCGCCCGTCTCGCGCGCGAGGTGCAGCCACTGATCGACGTACTGCTGGAACACGACGTCGCCGCGCGGCACCATGTACGCCTTCTCGCCGAACTGGAACGGCTTGTCCGGATGCACGGAGCACAGGCCCGGATTCAGTTTTTGCTGCAACAGCGTCTCCGACGCGTCCGTGACCATCACGTCGGCGTTGCCCGCGAGGATTTGCTTGAAGATCGTGACGTTGTCCGGAAAAACGGTGATCCGCGCGTGCGTGAAATGCTGCGTCGCAAAGCGCTCGTTCGTGCCGCCCGGATTCACGATCACGCGCGTCTGCGGCTGATCGATCTGCGCGATCGTCTGATAACGCTCGACATCCGCGCAGCGCGCGATCGGCGTCTTGCCGTCGGTCACGTACGGCTGCGTGAAGAACGCGCGCTTTTGCCGCTCGAGCGTCGTCGAGATGCCGCCCACCGCGACGTCGCATTTCGCGACGAAGTCGTTCGTGAGCGTCGGCCACGTGGTCTTCACGAACGCCGTCTTCACGCCGAGCGCCTTCGCGAGCGATGCCGCCATGTCGATGTCGATTCCTTCGAATGCGCCGTCTTCGCGGCGATACGTGTACGGCTTGTAATCGCCCGTCGTGCAGACGCGCAGCGTGCCGCGCGCTAGCACGTCGTCGAGCCGCGATGCGGGCGCGGCGGGCTGCGGCACGGTCTGCGCATGGGCGAAGCCCGCCCAGCAGGCGAGCGCGAGCAACGTCTTCTTCATCGTGTCTCCTCGATACGTGTGGCCGGTCGGAACGCCGGATCATAACGGAGCGGCGGCGAGCGTCATATGGCCGCGAACGCTGAGCGCGGCGCCGCGTCCGGTAGAATGCCCCTTTGCGTTTCGCTTCGTCGCATTCATCGTGGCCCAGACTCTCATCAACGACACCTTCCTGCGCGCGCTCTTGCGCGAGCCGACCGACTACACGCCGATTTGGCTGATGCGCCAGGCGGGCCGCTACCTGCCCGAGTACAACGCGACGCGCGCGCGCGCGGGCAGCTTCCTCGGGCTCGCGAAGCACCCCGACTACGCGACCGAAGTCACGCTGCAGCCACTCGATCGCTTCCCGCTCGACGCCGCAATCCTGTTCTCCGACATCCTGACGATCCCCGACGCGATGGGGCTCGGCCTCGATTTCGCGGCGGGCGAGGGGCCGAAGTTCGCGCATCCGGTGCGCACCGAGGCCGACGTCGCGAAGCTCGCGGTGCCGGACATCGGCGCGACGCTCGGCTATGTGACCGACGCGGTGCGCGAAATCCGCCGCGCGCTCACCGACGGCCAGGGCCGCCAGCGCATGCCGCTGATCGGCTTCTCGGGCAGCCCGTGGACGCTCGCGTGCTATATGGTCGAAGGCGGCGGCTCGGACGATTTCCGCACGGTGAAATCGATGGCGTACGCGCGGCCCGATCTAATGCACCGGATCCTCGACGTCAACGCGCAGGCGGTGGCCGCCTATCTGAACGCGCAGATCGAAGCGGGCGCGCAGGCCGTGATGATCTTCGACACGTGGGGCGGCGCGCTCGCCGACGGCGCGTACCCGCGCTTCTCGCTCGACTACATCCGGCGCGTCGTCTCGCAGCTGAAGCGCGAGCACGACGGCGCGCGCGTGCCGGCGATCGCGTTCACGAAGGGCGGCGGGCTTTGGCTGGAAGACATCGCGGCGACGGGCGTCGACGCGGTCGGGCTCGACTGGACAGTCAACCTCGGCCGCGCGCGCGAGCGCGTGGCGGGGCGCGTCGCGCTGCAGGGCAACCTCGATCCGACAATCCTCTTCGCTCCGCCCGAGACGATCCGCGCCGAAGCGCGCGCGGTGCTCGACAGCTACGGCAACCATCCGGGGCACGTGTTCAACCTCGGCCACGGGATCTCGCAGTTCACGCCGCCCGAGCACGTCGCGGAACTCGTCGACGAAGTGCATCGCCATAGCCGGGCGACCCGTAGCGGATCGGGATCATGATCGCAAGCGGCACGTTGCTGCGGCGCGATGCGGCGATTTTGCGCAATCGCGACTAAACAGGGCGCAAGCGCCCGTCCGATGGCGTTCTTATGCTTGTCAAGACTTGACTTATGCACATTTTCCACGTTGCAGCGCGGTAGAGGGCTATATCGGCGAATGGGCCGCGCTATGGCGTCGGAAATTGGATAGCAGCCTTGCGGGATAAGGCTTCGCGGCCAGGCTGTCCGATCCGGAAAAAGCAGTGGATGGCCGTAGACAGTGCCTCTGCGCGGTCATCGAGGGCGAGTTCTCAACAAAGTTATCCACAGGATCGGCGGACGCGCCGCGATTCTTAATGAGAATCCAAAACTTAGCGCCGAAAGTGACGTTTTACTTTAACTTCGCGGGCGTCGCGAATGCCCGGTCAGCCGGACGTTCCGGCGTTCGGCGGCGCCGCACCGATGACTGACGCGTTCGTGCGCGTCGCGCTCGACCATCCACTGCCGACGCTGTTCGATTACCGCTATCGCGTCGACGTCCCGGCCATGCCGGGGATGCTCGTGCAGGTGCCGTTCGGCCGGCGCAGCGCGGTCGGGCTTGTATGCGAAGTGACCGCTCACACGGACGTGCCCGCCGACCGGCTGAAGGCGGTCGACGCGGTGTGTGCGGAGCTGCCGCCGCTGTCGCGGCACTGGCTCGACCTCGTCGCGTTCGCGGCCGACTACTATCAGCGCGGGCTCGGCGAAGTCGCGCTGCCCGCGTTGCCGCAGGCGCTGCGCGACGTGCCGCGCTGGGGACGCCTCCTTGCGCCCGAGTTGCGCTTCCGGCTGCTCGACGCCGGGCGCGCCGCGCTGCCGGACGCACTGCCCGCGCGGGGGGCGGCGCTGCGCCGGCTCGCGCGGGCGCTCGCCGACGCGCCCGTGCTGTCGCTCGCCGAGGTACGCGCGCTGCATCCGAAGGCCGTCGCGGTGCTCGGCGAGTGGCAGGCGCAAGGCTGGGCCGCGTGCGACGAAATCGCGATCACGGACGCCGACGCTCAGCTTGTGGATAACCCGCCGCCCGCCGCCGGCCGGCGTGCGGTGGCGACGCCGCCGCAACTGACCGACCAGCAGGCCGAAGCGCTCGACGCGATCACGTCGGCGGACGGCTTCGCGCCGTTCCTGCTCCATGGCGTGACGGGCAGCGGCAAGACCGAGGTCTATCTGCGGACGCTCGCCGCGCTGCTCGAGCGGCGGCCCGACGCGCAGGCGCTCGTCCTCGTGCCCGAGATCAACTTGACGCCGCAGTTCGAGGCGGCTTTTCGCGCGCGCTTCACGGCGACGCTGCCCGCCGACGCGATCGTCACGCTGCATAGCGGTCTCGCCGAAGGCGAGCGCGCGCGCCACTGGCTCGCCGCGCACACCGGCCGCGCGCGGATCGTGCTCGGCACGCGGCTCGCGGTGCTCGCGTCGCTGCCGTCGCTCGCGATGATCGTCGTCGACGAGGAGCACGAACCGGCCTACAAGCAGCAGGAAGGGTTGCGCTATTCGGCGCGCGATCTCGCCATCTGGCGCGCGAAGCAGCTCGCGATTCCGGTCGTGCTCGGCTCGGCCACCCCGTCGCTCGAGACCTGGTGGCAGGCCGAGCAGGGCCGCTACAAGCGGCTCACGCTGTCGAAGCGCGCGGTCGCCGACGCCGTGCTGCCGTCGGTGCGGCTCGTCGATCTCGAAGAGGAGCGGCGGCGCGGCCGCGCGTCGATGGGCGGGCTGTCGGGGCCGCTCGTCGCCGCGCTGAAGGCGCGGCTCGAGCGCGGCGAGCAGAGCCTCGTGTTCCTGAACCGGCGCGGCTACGCGCCCGCGCTCGCGTGCGACGCATGCGGTTGGGTCGCCGGCTGTCCGCGCTGCAGCGCGTATGTCGTGATGCACAAGCCCGAGCACGCGGTGCGCTGCCATCACTGCGGATGGGAGGCGCGCATTCCGCGGTCGTGCCCGGAATGCGGGAACGTCGACATCGCGCCGCTCGGCCGCGGCACGCAGCGCGTCGAGGAGACGCTCGCGCAGGCGGTGCCCGGCGCGCGGATCTTGCGCATCGACGCCGACAGCACGCGCCGCAAGGGCAGCGCGCAGGCGCTCTTCTCGGACGTGCATGCGGGCGAAGTCGACATCCTCGTCGGCACGCAGATGATCGCGAAGGGGCACGACTTCCAGCGGGTGACGCTCGTCGGCGTGCTGAACGCCGATACCGCGCTCTTTTCGCACGATTTCCGCGCAAGCGAGCGGCTGTTTGCGCAGCTGATGCAGGTGAGCGGCCGCGCAGGGCGCTCGGGGCTGCCGGGCGAGGTGCTGATCCAGACGCGCTATCCGCGCCACGCGCTGTATCACGCGCTCGCGCGGCAGGATTACGTCGGTTTTGCGAGTTCGACGCTCGGCGAGCGGCGCGACGCGCATCTGCCGCCGTTCGTCTATCAGGCGCTGCTACGCGCCGAAGGGCGCACGCTCGATGCGGCGCTCGCGTTCCTGCAGCAGGCGGCCGACGCGTTTTCGACGCTGCCGGGCGCGGACCGCGTGACCGTCTACGACGCCGTGCCGATGACGATCGTCAAGGTCGCGAACGTCCATCGGGCGCAACTGCTGATCGAGAGCGCGTCGCGCGCGGTGCTTCAGCACACGCTGCGCACGTGGCAGCCGCTGTTGCGCGAGCTGAAGGGCGTGCTGCGCTGGAGCGTCGAAGTCGATCCGCTCGATATCTGACGTGTCATTCGTGCGCTTCGCGCAGCGTGGCGAGCGGCGCGTCCCGCTCGCATGCGTCGGCGTCGTGCGCGCGCCCTAGCGCCTGAAAGAACACCGCCGACGCGCGGTGTACGAATACGATCGCGCCCGCGATCCAGGCCGCGAGCACGATGCCGATCACTACCCATCCGTCCATCTCGTTTCTCCTTCGCGTCCGCGGGCGGCGGGCGCACGCAAACGAGATATCACGTCAGATCGTTCCGAAAATCGAGCCGGCAAAATTGACAGGATCAGGGAAAATACCGATCGATCAAATTGGTGCATGCGATCCGTATTTTTCGATAACGTATTGATAGTAAAGGGGATTGCGTGGGTGCAACCAGTTGTGCGATCTGGTTGCACCTTTTTATTGGGTGTCTTACGATTTTGCGATCTTTTAAAGTCCTTGGCCGGCATTGGGCTGGCGCTAGAAGAAAATCATGGCAAGCACCACACTGGGCGTCAAAGTCGACGATCTGCTCCGTTCGCGTCTGAAGGACGCGGCGTCGCGGCTCGAGCGCACTCCTCACTGGCTGATCAAGCAGGCGATCTTCGCGTATCTCGAGCGGATCGAGCATGGTCAGCTGCCGCCGGAGCTGTCCGGCCACACGGGCGTCGCCGATCTGTCCGACGGCCACGCCGACGGCGATGAAGACGGCGTGCCGCACCCGTTCCTCGAATTCGCGCAGAACGTGCAGCCGCAGTCCGTGCTGCGCGCGGCGATCACGGCCGCGTACCGGCGCCCGGAGCCGGAATGCGTGCCGTTCCTGATCGGCGAGGCGCGGCTGCCCGCGAGCCTCGCGTCGGATGTCCAGTCGATGGCCGCGAGCCTCGTCGAGGCGCTGCGCGAGAAGAGCTCGGGCGGCGGCGTCGAAGGGCTGATCCACGAATTCTCGCTGTCGAGCCAGGAAGGCGTCGCGCTGATGTGCCTCGCCGAAGCGCTGCTGCGCATTCCCGATCGCGCGACCCGCGACGCGCTGATTCGCGACAAGATCAGCAAGGGCGACTGGCGCTCGCACGTCGGCCATGCGCCGTCGCTGTTCGTCAACGCGGCGACCTGGGGTCTGATGATCACGGGCAAGCTGGTCACGACGAACAGCGAAGCGGGCCTGTCGTCGGCGTTGACGCGCCTGATCGGCAAGGGCGGCGAGCCGCTGATTCGCAAGGGCGTCGACATGGCGATGCGCCTGATGGGCGAGCAGTTCGTGACGGGCGAGACGATTTCCGAAGCGCTCGCGAACAGCCGCAAGTTCGAGGCGCGCGGCTTCCGCTACTCGTACGACATGCTTGGCGAAGCGGCGACGACCGACGAGGACGCGCTGCGCTACTACGCGTCGTACGAGCAGGCGATCCACGCGATCGGCAAGGCGGCGGGCGGCCGCGGCATCTACGAAGGCCCGGGCATCTCGATCAAGCTGTCGGCGCTGCATGCGCGCTATTCGCGTTCGCAGCAGGAACGCACGATGAACGAGCTGCTGCCGCGCGTGCGCTCGCTCGCGCTGCTCGCGCGCCGCTACGACATCGGTCTCAACATCGACGCCGAGGAGGCGGACCGGCTCGAGCTGTCGCTCGATCTGCTGGAGGCGCTGTGCTTCGATTCGGAGCTCGCCGGCTGGAACGGCATCGGCTTCGTCGTGCAGGCGTATCAGAAGCGCTGCCCGTTTGTGATCGACTATCTGATCGACCTCGCGCGCCGCAGCCGCCATCGCGTGATGGTGCGGCTCGTGAAGGGCGCGTACTGGGACTCCGAGATCAAGCGCGCGCAAGTGGACGGCCTCGAAGGCTATCCGGTTTACACGCGCAAGATCTACACCGACGTGTCGTACCTCGCGTGCGCGAAGAAGCTGCTCGCCGCGCCGGACGCCGTCTATCCGCAGTTCGCGACGCACAACGCGTATACGCTCTCCGCCATCTATCACCTCGCGGGCCAGAACTACTACCCCGGCCAGTACGAATTCCAGTGCCTGCACGGAATGGGCGAGCCGCTCTATGAAGAAGTCACCGGCCGCGACAAGCTGAACCGCCCGTGCCGCGTGTACGCGCCCGTCGGCACGCACGAGACGCTGCTCGCGTACCTCGTGCGCCGCCTGCTCGAGAACGGCGCGAACACGTCGTTCGTGAACCGGATCGCCGACAAGTCGGTGTCGGTGAAGGAGCTCGTCGCCGACCCGGTCGAGGAAGCCGAGCAGGTCGCGCCGCTTGGCGCGCCGCACGCGAAAATCCCGCTGCCGCGCGAGCTGTACGGCGCGCCGCGCCTCAATTCGATGGGCCTCGATCTGTCGAACGAGCATCGGCTCGCGTCGCTGTCGTCGGCGTTGCTCGCGAGCGCGCATCATCCGTGGCGCGCCGCGCCGATGCTCGCCGACGACGCGCTCGTGAACGCTCCCGCGCGCGACGTGCGCAATCCGGCCGACCTGCGCGACGTCGTCGGCACGGTCAGCGAGGCGACGCCCGAGCAGGTGGGCGCGGCGCTCGCGCACGCCGTCGCGGCCGCGCCGATCTGGCAGGCGACGCCCGTCGACGCGCGCGCCGACTGCCTCGCGCGCGCGGCCGACCTGCTCGAAGCGCAGATGCACACGCTGATGGGCCTGATCGTCCGCGAAGCGGGCAAGTCGCTGTCGAACGCGATCGCGGAAATCCGCGAAGCGGTCGACTTCCTGCGCTATTACTCGGCGCAGATTCGCGACGAGTTCTCGAACGACACGCATCGTCCGCTCGGCCCCGTCGTCTGCATCAGCCCGTGGAACTTCCCGCTCGCGATCTTCATGGGCCAGGTGGCCGCCGCGCTCGCGGCCGGCAACACGGTGCTCGCGAAGCCGGCCGAGCAGACGCCGCTCATCGCCGCGCAGGCGGTGCGCCTGCTGCGCGACGCCGGCGTGCCGGCGGGCGCGGTGCAGCTCCTGCCCGGCAACGGCGAGACGGTCGGCGCGGCGCTCGTCGCCGATCCCCGCACGCGCGCGGTGATGTTCACCGGCTCGACCGAAGTCGCGCGCCTCATCAACAAGACGCTGTCGTCGCGCCTCGATCCGGACGGCAAGCCGATTCCGCTGATCGCCGAAACGGGCGGACAGAACGCGATGATCGTCGATTCGTCGGCGCTCGCCGAGCAGGTCGTCGCCGACGTGCTGCAATCGTCGTTCGACTCGGCCGGCCAGCGCTGCTCCGCGCTGCGCGTGCTGTGCCTGCAGGACGACATCGCCGATCGCACGCTGACGATGCTGAAGGGCGCGATGCGCGAGCTCGCGCTCGGCAATCCGGATCGCCTGTCGACGGACGTCGGCCCGGTGATCGACGCCGACGCGAAGCGCACGATCGACACGCACGTCGCCGCGATGACGGACAAGGGCCATGCGGTCACGCAACTGACGATGCCGGACGCGTGCGCGCAAGGCACCTTCGTGCCGCCGACGATCGTCGAGATCAACAGCGTCGACGAGCTCAAGCGCGAAGTGTTCGGCCCGGTGCTGCACGTCGTCCGCTATCGCCGAAGCGCCCTCGACAAGCTGCTCGAGCAGATCCGCTCGACGGGCTACGGCCTCACGCTCGGCATCCACACGCGGATCGACGAGACGATCGCGCACGTGATCGGCCGCGCGCACGTCGGCAACATCTACGTGAACCGCAACGTGATCGGCGCGGTGGTCGGCGTGCAGCCGTTCGGCGGCGAAGGGCTGTCGGGCACGGGGCCGAAGGCGGGCGGCGCGCTCTACCTGCAGCGCCTCCTCGCGACGCGCCCGGCCGGTCTGCCGAAGTCGCTCGAGGCATCGCTCGTCGTCGATGTGCCGCAGGACGACGAGTCGCGCGATAATCCCTCCGCCGCGCTGACTGCGCTGCGCGGCTGGCTGATCGAGCAGCGCGAGCCGGCGCTCGCCGCGCGCTGCGACGGCTATCTGTCGCACGTGCTGGCCGGTGCGACGGCGGTGCTCGCAGGGCCGACGGGCGAACGCAATACGTATACACTCGGCGCGCGCGGCACGGTGCTGTGCATCGCGGCGACGCCAAGCGGCGCGCGCGCGCAGTTCGCCGCCGTGCTCGCGACCGGCAACCGCGCGCTCTTCGCGGGCGCGGCGGGCGAGGCGCTCGCGGCGGCGTTGCCGGCATCGCTGAAGTCGCATGCGAGCGTGCGCAAGCAGGCGGACGCGGCGTTCGATGCGGTGCTGTTCGAAGGCGACAGCGACGAGCTGCTCGCGCTCGTGAAGGAAGTCGCGCAGCGTCCGGGGCCGATCGTATCGGTGCAGGGCGTCGCGGCGGGCGCGTTCGAGAACGGCGACGACGAAGACTACGCGCTCGAGCGGCTGCTGACGGAGCGCTCGGTGAGCGTGAATACCGCGGCGGCGGGCGGCAATGCGAATTTGATGACGATTGGCTGAGCAATCCTTGCCCTTCGCCTCAAGAAACGGAAGCGGCAAGGCGAACCCGAAGTCGCTCCATTTACCCTGGTACTAGGAGAAGATATGCAACACACGATGAAAAAGCTGGCAGGCGCGACGTTCGTCGCGGTCATGTCGCTCGCGGGGACGGCGCACGCGGATGACGTCAAGATCGGTTTCGCCGCGCCGATGACGGGCGCGCAGGCTCACTACGGCAAGGATATGCAGAACGGCATCGTGCTCGCGATCGAGGACTTCAATGCGACGAAGCCCACGATCGGCGGCAAGCCGGTGAAGTTCGTGCTCGATACGCAGGACGACCAGGCTGACCCGCGCACCGGCACGACGGTCGCGCAGAAGCTCGTCGACGACGGCATCAAGGGCATGCTCGGCCACTTCAATTCGGGCACGACGATCCCGGCGTCGCGGATCTACGCGAACGCGGGCATTCCGCAGATCGCGATGGCGACCGCGCCCGAGTATACGACGCAAGGCTACAAGACGACCTTCCGGATGATGACGTCCGACACGCAGCAGGGCTCGGTCGCGGGCACGTTCGCGGTGAAGGATCTCGGCATGAAGAAGATCGCGATCGTCGACGACCGCACCGCGTACGGCCAGGGTCTCGCCGACCAGTTCGAGAAGGCGGCGAAGGCAGCGGGCGCGACGATCGTCGACCGTGAATTCACGAACGACAAGGCAGTCGACTTCAAGGCGATCCTGACGAAGCTGAAGGCGTCGAAGCCGGATCTCGTCTACTACGGCGGCGCGGATTCGCAGGCTGCGCCGATGGCGAAGCAGATGAAATCGCTCGGCGTCGCGGCGCCGCTGATGGGCGGCGAGATGGTGCACACGCCGACGTTCCTGAAGATCGCGGGCGACGCGGCCGAAGGCTCGATCGCTTCGCTCGCCGGCCTGCCGCTCGGCGAAATGCCCGGCGGCAAGTCGTATTCGGACAAGTACAAGAAGCGCTTCGGCGAAGACGTGCAGACGTACTCGCCGTACGCGTACGACGGCGCGATGGCGATGTTCAACGCGATGAAGAAGGCGAACTCGACCGATCCGGCGAAGTACCTGCCGCTGCTGTCGAAGACCGACATGGTGGGCGTCACGTCGACGCACATCGCGTACGACCCGAAGGGCGACCTGCGCAACGGCGGCATCACGATCTACAAGGTCGAGAAGGGCGAGTGGAAGCCGCTCAAGAGCATCGGCGGCAAGTAAGCGTCGCGCGTGGCGCGGGCGTCGCGTAGCGGCGTCCGTTTCGCGCTTCGATATCGACGAGCCCCGGATCTGCGCAAGCAGGTTCGGGGCTTTGTTTCGTCAACGGACGCCCGGCGTCGCGTCGCTCGGGGCGATGCCTGCGATTGGGTTGGCATCGGCATCGGCATCGGCATCGGCGCGCGGTGCGCCGAGCCAGTGAGTCACGACGTTCGAGCGTCGTGAGGTTCGGATGCCGAAGGGCCGCCGCCGCCGCCGCGCCGCCGTCGCCGCATCACGCGCCGCGGGCGCGCAGCAAATGCTTCTGCAGCTTGCCCGTCGGCGTGCGCGGCAGACGCTCGGCGAACACGTATTCGCGCGGGATCTTGTACGCGGCGAGCCGCTTCGCGCAGAACGCGCGCAGCGCGTCGGCATCGACCGCACCATCCGCGCCGCTCGCCGCGCGCAGCACGACGTGCGCGATCACGGTCTCACCCCATTCCGGATGCGCACGGCCGATCACCGCGGCTTCCGCGATGGCCGGATGCGCGGTCAGCACGTCCTCGACCTCCTTCGAATAGACGTTCTCGCCACCCGTCACGATCATGTCCTTGATCCGGTCGACGATGAACAGATAGCCGTCGCCGTCGACGCGCGCGACGTCGCCGCTCCGATACCAGCCGCCTTCCGCGAACGCCGCGCGCGTCGCGTCGGGATCGTCGAGATAGCCGAGCATCATGCTGTCCGCGCGCAGCCGGATTTCGCCGATCTCGCCCGGCCGCGCGTCGTCGCCCGACGCGGTCACGACCCGCACGTCGACGCCAGGCGTGCCCTGCCGGCCGATCGAGCCCGCCTTGACGGTCTGCTCGAATGGATGCAGCACCGTGCCGGCCGGGCCTGTCTCGGTCATCCCGTACACCTGATAGAACGCCTCGCTGCGGTACGCGCGCATCAGCCGGCGCGCAACGTCCGCGCCGATCGGCCCGCCGCCGTACAGCCATGCGCGCACGCTGGTGAGATCGAACGACGCGAAGTCGGCGATCGCATCGAGCGGCAGCGTGTACGACATCGGCGCGCCGAAATACAACGTCGCCTGCTCGGCCTCGACCGTCTGCAGAAAGTGCAGCGGATGGTAGTCGCGCATCAGCACGACGGTGCCGCCCACATATAGCGTTCCGCCGAACCAGTTGTTGAGCGGCGACGCGTGCCAGATCGGCATCGCCATCAGCGTGCGCTCGCGCTCGGTCATCGACAGCGCGAGCGCGCTCGTCATGGCGGCGAGCGCGACCGTCCGATGGCTGTGCAGGCAGCCCTTCGGGCGTCCCGTCGTGCCCGATGTGTAGAGGATCTCGGCGAGCGCCGCGTCGTCGGGCGTGCCGGACGCGATGCCGCTCGCGTCTGCGGCGAGGCGGTCGAACGACGCGGCGCCGCTCGCATTGCCTTCGGTCACGAGGCGATGCGCGCCGTGGTCGACCTTCGCGAGCACGGGCGCGAGCGCGGCGTCGAACAGCACGGCGCGGCTCGCGCTGTGGCCGAGGATGGCGTCGACTTCCGGCGCCTGCAGCTTGTGGTTGATCGGCACGACGACGGCGCCGATGCGCCACGCGCCGAGCAGCAGATCGAAGAACGCCGGCGTGTTGAAGCACATCGCGGCGACGCGATCGCCCGGCGCGACGCCGAGCGCGGCGAGCACGTCGGCCGCGCGCCGTGAGCGGCGATCCATCTGTGAATACGTGATCGTCGCGCCGTCGTAGCGCAGGAACGGCTTGTCGGGCGTCGCGCGCGCGGCGCGGTCGAGGGCGGCAATCAGGTTCATCGCTTCGGATTCCTTGCTTGCGGCGGACGTGGCGCGGAAAAGCGCGGCGCGCGAGCGGCGGCGCCGCGCGCGGTTATGCGGCGTACGCGCGTTGCAGCAGCGCGGCGATGTCGACGCGGCGCGAATCGAGCGCGCCCGTCACGCGGCCCCACACCGGTTCGCCGAAGCGCGTCGCGATGAAGCCGTCGCTGACGGCGGCGGGCGCCGCGTCGAGCAGCAGGCACGCTTGCGCGACGAGCGCGATGCGCTGCGCGAGTACGCGGCCGAGCGCTTCGAGCGCATCGGGCGGCGTGCCGAGCAGCGTGCGCAGCGCGTCGAGCTCCGCACGAATCCGCGCATCGCGGCCGCCGAGCGCGCGCAGTTCGTCGACGAGCGCGTGCGCCGCGTCCGGCTCGCGCGAGATCGCGCGCATCACATCGAGACACATCACGTTGCCGGAGCCTTCCCAGATCGAATTGACGGGCGCCTCGCGGAACAGTCGCGCGATCGGGCCGTCGTCGACGTAGCCGTTGCCGCCGAACACTTCCATCACTTCGCCCGCCGCCTCGATCGCTCGCTTGCAGACCCAGAATTTCGCGGCCGGCGTGACGATGCGCGTCCATGCTGGCTCGCCGCGCTCGAACGCTAGCGCGAGCCGCATCGCGAGCGCGAGCGCCGCTTCGCTCTCGAGCGCGAGATCGGCGAGCACCGCGCGCATCAGCGGCTGCTCGGCGAGCGCGCGGCCGAACGCGTGACGCCGCCGCGTATACGCGATCGCCTGCACGAGCCCCTGGCGCAGGATCGCCGCGCTGCCGAGCACGCAGTTCAGGCGCGTGTAGGTCGCCATTTCGATGATCGTCGGAATGCCGCGGCCTTCTTCGCCGAGCATCACGCCCCACGCGTCGTCGAGCTCGACCTCGCTGCTCGAGTTGCTGCGGTTGCCGACTTTGTTCTTCAGCCGCTGGATGAGCACCGCGTTCTTCGTGCCGTCCGGTCGCCAGCGCGGCACGTAGAAGCATGACGGGCCGCCCGACTCGGTGCGCGCGACGACGAGGTGCGCGTCGCACATCGGCGCAGAGAAGAACCACTTGTGACCCCGCAGCAGATAGTCGCCGCCGCGGCCGCCCGCGCCGACGGGCGCGGCGACCGTCGTGTTCGCGCGCACGTCCGAGCCGCCCTGCTTTTCGGTCATCCCCATGCCGAGCGTGATCGACCGCTTCGCGTCGATCGGCACGTCGCGCGGATCATGGACGTCGCTATAGAGCTTGTCTTTCAGATGTGCCCACAGCGTGGGCTCCTTCTGCAGGACCGGGATGCTCGCCTGCGTCATCGTCGCCGGGCACAGCGTGCCCGCCTCGATCTGGCCGTGCAGATAGAAGCCCGCCGCGTTCGCCGCCCAGCGGCCTGCGCGCGCGTCGCGGAACGCGAGCGAGATCAGGCCCTGCTCGCGATAGAGGCCGAGGAGCGCATGCCAGCTCGGATGGAAATCGATGCGGTCGATCCGGCGGCCGCGGCGGTCGAACGCGTTCAGCTCGGGGACATGGCGATTCGCGTCTTCGGCCTGCTGCGCGGTGTCGCGCGCGCCGAGCCGTGCGCCGTACGCGTCGAGCTGCGGCGCGGCCCACGACGCGCCCGCGCGTTCGAGCGCTTCGCCGAGCGCAGGGTCGGTCGCGAAGAGGTTATAGTCGATCAATTCGTCGAACTGGTTGCTCACCGCGTGGGTCGACCAGGCCATGATGGATGTCTCCGTGTCGTTGTTCGGCTCGATCAGGTTAGCAAAGATGACTTCGCGACATGTTCAGGTTTGCGCGCATCCCGACAAGACGATCGCGCAGCCGCAGCCGGCCTTGCGCCGCCGTCCGCGGCAGCGGCGCGCGCACGCGAGCTCGGAGGCGCTGCAGCAGGCGTTTGTTCGGGTTTGGCTCGAGCGCGGCTACGCGAAGGCGACGATCCGCGAGATCGCCGCGGTTGCGGGCGTGAGCGTCGGCACGTTCTACGAGTATTTCGGCGACAAGGAGAGCCTCGCGGCGCTCACGATCCACCACTACGTGAAGGCGCTCGCGGCGCGGATGCGCGGCGTCGTCGATGCACGGCGCGGCGCGAGTTGCCGGGCGATCGCGGCCGCGCTCGTCGACGCGCAGATCGATGTGGTCGCGCAGGACGCGCGTGTATGGGCCGCGATCTTCGCGCTCGAACGCAAGGTCTCGCCGATCGACGCGTATCGCCGGCATTATGACGACTACGTCGCGCTGTGGCGCGACGCGCTCGCGGGGGCGGGCGATGCGCCGGCGAACGCGCGGCTCGACGTGTCGGCGCGCGTCGCGCATGCGTTGTGCTACGGGTGGGTGTCGCAATCGCTGCTGACGCAGGGTGCGGCCGTCGACGTCGCGCAGTTGCGCGGCGAACTGCATCGGGCGGTGGACGCGTATCTTGCGGCGGGGGCGGATGTCGGTGTCGGCGGTGGGGCGGTTGCTGGCTGAGCCGGGCCGGATGTCTTGCCGCTGATGTTGCGGATGTCGATGGGCGCCGCCGTGCGGTCGCGGCGCTTTTCTCATCGATGTTGATGAGCTTCCCGCGGGCTTCGTACGCGTGGAACTGGTGATCGGCAGACCCGTCAGGCTGCGAACCGCTGGACCGCTGAGCCAGCCGTCTGATGACCCCATTACAGCGACCACGCATCACAGGCATCGATCGCGCGACGCCTTCCGCCAACGCTCCAGCCCGCATCGAACAACATAGCCTCTCGCCGTCCCGCGTCGCCCGCTCTCCAGAGTCATGAGTTTTCGTCATGCCTGCCATGACGAACTTTCGATTGCCGCGGGAAATTGGCTCAGGCCAAATCCGCGTCGTTGCCCCGTGCGTCGGCGATGACCGGCGCGCCAGTCCAGGAGAAAGGAGGACCCATGCAGAGCGCCGCCGCGCCCCGCTCGAAGCTGCCCGACGTCGGCACGACGATCTTCACGGTCATCGGCCAGCTCGCCGTCGAACACCAGGCGCTGAACCTGTCGCAGGGCGCGCCGAACTTCGCGCCCGATCCGGCGCTCGTCGAGCGCGTCGCCCGCGCGATGCGCGACGGACACAACCAGTACGCGCCGATGGCGGGCGTCGCCGCGCTGCGCGAGGCGCTCGCCGTCAAGACCGAGCGCCTGTACGGCGGACGCTACGATCCGGAATCCGAAATAACCGTCGTCGCGAGCGCAAGCGAAGGGCTCTACGCGGCGATCAGCGCGCTCGTGCATCCGGGCGACGAGGTGATCTGCTTCGAGCCGTCGTTCGACAGCTACGCGCCGATCGTCCGCCTGCAGGGGGCGACGCCCGTCGCGATCAAGCTGTCGGCCGAAGGCTTTCGCGTGAACTGGGACGAAGTGGCCGCCAACATCACGCCGCGCACGCGGATGCTGATCGTCAACACGCCGCACAACCCGACCGCGACGATCTTCGGCGACGCGGACATCGCGCGCCTCGCGCAACTCACGGCGGGCACCGACATCGTGGTGCTGTCCGACGAGGTGTACGAGCACGTCGTGTTCGACGGCGCGCGCCATCACAGCATGGCGCGCCATCGCGTGCTCGCGGAGCGCAGCGTGATCGTGTCGTCGTTCGGCAAGTCGTATCACGTGACGGGCTGGCGCGTCGGCTACTGCCTCGCGCCCGCCGAGCTCACGCGTGAGCTGCGTAAGGTCCATCAATTCATGACGTTCGCGGCGGACACGCCGATGCAGCACGCGTTTGCCGAAGCGCTCGCCGAGCCGTCGAGCTATCTCGAGCTCGGTGCGTTTTACGAACGCAAGCGCGATCTGCTCGTGCGTGAGCTCGCCGGCTCGCGTTTCGAGCTGCTGTCGAGCGAGGGCTCGTTCTTCATGCTCGCGCGCTTTCGGCATTTTTCCGACGAATCCGACGCCGATTTCGTGCTGCGCGCGATCCGCGACGCGCGTGTCGCGACGATTCCGTTATCCGCGTTCTATGCGGACGGCACGAACACCGGCTGCATCCGCCTCAGCTTTTCGAAGGACGATGCGACGCTGATCGAAGGCGCGCGCCGTCTGCGCAGCCTCTGACGCGCGCATCGCGTTGACGACCGGACACGACCCCGACCTCAAGGAGAATCATCGATGAAACGACTGCAAATCTGCCTGGCGCTCGCATGCGCATTGGGCGTCGTCACGGGCTCGGGCGCGGTGCGCGCCGAGGCTTCGCAAGCGCTGCGCTTCGGTCTCGAAGCGCAATATCCGCCGTTCGAATCGAAGGCGGCCACCGGCGAGCTGCAGGGCTTCGACATCGACGTCGGCAACGCCGTCTGCAAAGAGGCGAAGCTCGCGTGCAAGTGGGTCGAGACATCGTTCGACGGGCTGATTCCCGCGCTGCAGGGGCGCAAGTTCGACGCGATCAATTCGGCGATGAACGCGACCGACCAGCGTCGTCAGGCGATCGACTTCACGACGGTGATCTACCGCGTGCCGACGCAACTGATCGCACGCGCGGACAGCGGCCTCGTGCCGACACCGGAATCGTTGAAGGGCAAGCGGGTCGGCGTGCTGCAGGGCTCGATCCAGGAAGCGTACGCGAATGCGCATTGGGCGGGCGCGGGCGTGCGGGTCGTCGCGTATCAGGATCAGAACCAGGCGTACGCGGATCTCACGGCGGGCCGCCTCGACGGCACGCTCGTGCTCGCGCCCGCGGGCCAGCGCGGATTCCTGTCGCGGCCGGATGCGAACGGTTTCGCATTCGTCGGGCAGCCGGTGCGCGACGACAAGATTCTGGGAAGCGGCATCGCGTTCGGGCTGCGCAAGGGCGACGATATGCTGAAGGCGCGCCTGAACGCCGCGATCGGCAAGCTGAAGGCGGACGGCACGGTGAAGACGCTAGGCCGGAAGTATTTCGGCGACATCGACATCTCGACGAAGTGACGGAGGCGGTGCGATGAGCGAGCGGACGACGCGCGATGCGGCGGCCGGTGTGGGTGCGGCCGCTGCGGATGAAGGAGGCGAGGGGGGCGTTACGGCCCGTGGGGCCGAGGTGAGCGAGCCGGCCAGATCCATTCCGTTATCCGAAGCATCTCGAAGCGCCGGAGCGTCGGGAGCGTCGCGCGCCAGCGCGACGTCCGGCGCGGACGGCGACGCGACGGGCGCGGCAGGAACCATCGCGCGAGCCGCCGCCATCGAGTCCGCCGCGCCCGCACATGCGGCCGAATCGGCGCTCGTCGCCGAACTCGGCGACGAACTCGTCACGCGATCGGCCGCGATCGAGCCGCGCTACTTCACCGCGTATAACGAATCGCTCGGCGTCCGTCCGTGCGCGCTCGTGCGGCCGATTTCCGTCGACGACGTGTCGCGCACGCTCGCGCTTTGCGCGCGGCTGCGTCAGCCGGTCGTGCCGCAAGGCGGATTGACGGGGCTCGCATTCGGCAGCGTTGCACTCGGCGGCGAAGTCGTGCTGTCGATGGAGCGCTTCGCGGGGATCGAGGCAATCGACGTGGCGGCCGGCACGATGATCGTGCGCGCGGGCACGACGCTGCAAGCGGTGCAGGAAGCGGCGGAAGCGGCCGGCTTCGCGTTCGGCGTCGATCTCGGCGCGCGCGGCTCGTGCCAGATCGGCGGCATGCTCGCGACCAACGCGGGCGGCACGCGCGCGATCCGCTTCGGAATGATGCGCGAGCAGACGCTTGGCATCGAAGCGGTGCTCGCGGACGGGACGGTCGTCACGTCGTTGAACCGGATGCTGAAGAACAACGCCGGCTATGACGTGAAGCAACTTTTCATCGGCAGCGAAGGCACGCTTGGCGTCATCACGCGCGTGGTGCTGCGGCTGCATCCGCCGCTCGCGGCGCCCGCGACGGCGCTGTGCCGCGTGTCCGACTACGACACGCTCGTGCGGCTCTGGCGCGACGTGCGCGCGACGCTGCCGTGCGTCGTGAGCTTCGAGGCGATGTGGCCGGCGTTCTATCGCTACGTCGCCGCGCATACGCCGGGCGTCACGCCGCCGTTCGACGCGGGCGACGCGGGCGACGATTTCGTCGTCCTGATCGAATGCGCGGCGAGCGATCCGCGCACCGATGCGCGCGACGCGCTCGAGCAGTGTCTCGGCGCGTGCTTCGATGCGGGCCTCGTGACCGATGCGGCGCTTGCCGCATCGGAGCGGCAGACGCGCGACATGTGGACGCTGCGCGAAGGACTCGCGATCGACGCGCTGCCGCATCTGCTCAATTTCGACGTGAGCTTGCCCGTCGCCGAACTCGGCGCGTTCGCCGAGCGTTGCGATGCCGCACTGCGTGTGCGCTGGCCGCATGCGGTGTGTCTGTGCTTCGGGCATGTCGGCGACGGCAACGTGCACGTCGGCGTGTCGCTCGCCGATCTGCCCGCGCATGGCGCGGAATGCGTCGAGCGCGTCGTCTACGAAATCGTGCGGGCGATGGGCGGGTCGATCTCGGCCGAGCACGGGATCGGCGTGCTCAAGCGGCCATATCTCGGGTACTCGCGGAGCGCTGCCGAGATCGGCGTGATGCGGGCGATGAAAAGCGCGCTCGATCCGCTCGGGATACTGAATCCCGGGAAGGTGCTGTAGTCGCGGCTGGATGGGGCGAGGTGCGGCGTGCGAGCGCTTTCTGCCGGCGGCGGTGCGTTGTTGTCGTTTCGGGGCGTGTCGTGGATGTTGTTGCGGACGACGCGAATCTGCGTAGCATCGCTGCCGCTGCCGCTGCCGCTGCCGCTGCCGCTGCCGCTGCCGCTGCCGCTGCCGCTGCCGCTGCCGCTGCCGCTGCCGCTGCCGCACGCCGCACGTCCGGCAGTGAAACCGGCGCTGTCAGTCAGGGGAAGAAGCGACGGCTGGAATCTCGCGACGACGCCCTGCCCGTTCATTCCGAATCCGGCGAATCCGCCTGCGCGAATCGCGCGGCGACCTCGCGCAGCCAAGCCTCGCTCCAGGTGAGCGCGCCGACCTTCAGATGCTCGACGGTGCTGCGTACCCAATCGAGCTCGGCTCCGAGCGTCACCCGCATCAGTTCGCCGTCGAGCAGAAAGAGCCGCGGGATCTGCATCGCGAGCGCGGCGTCGTGCGTTTCGTCGAGACGGGCGAGCTCGGCTTCGAGTGCGGCGGCACGCGCTTCGAGCTGGCGGCGCGCATCGTCGGCGGACAGCAGCGGCAGCACCGACAGCGCGGCTGGAAACGACGGAAATTCGCGCGCCGGCCGCGCGAGCTGCTCACGCAACCACATGCGGGCGGTGTCGCGGCCCGCATCGGTAATTTCGTAGATCGTGCGCTCGGGAAACGCGCCGTCGCGTTCGGTCTCGCGTACGGCGATCAGCGCGTCGCGCTGCAGGCGCTCGATCGTCTGGTAGAGGCTGTTGCGCTGCCTGACGTTGACGATCTCGTCCTTGCCGCGCAGCTTCACGAGTTGCTGGATTCGGTACGCATGCATCGGCGTTTCGGTGAGCATGGCGAGCACGACGAGTGCAAGTGGAGAGTATCGAGCCATAACATGAATAGTTAATTAATTTCTAGTAATGTTATAACTAGATATAAATGGACGCAAGCGCTGCGAGGCCCGCCGCTCGGACATCGGGCGGACACCGCGCGTCAGCCGACGTGCGAGCGCTTGCCCGGCATGTCCGGCGTTTCCATTGTCGCGAGCCCGTGCACGATCCCGCAATCCTCGACCGCGTGCTCGCCCTGGCACCGCTCGCGCAATTCGATCAACTGCGCGCGCAAATGCTCGAGTTCCGCGAGGCGCGTGTTGACGTGGCCGATGTGCGCGTCGAGCAGCGCGTTGACGGAATCGCAGCGGTCCGCCGGATCGTCGGTGAAGCGCAGCAGCGCGCGGATCTCGTCGTGCGTCATGTCGAGCGCGCGGCAATTGCGGATGAAGCGCAGCCGCTCGACGTGCGCGTCGGTGTAGTTGCGGTAGTTGGCGCCGGTCCGTTCCGCGTCAGGCATCAGCCCCTCTTTTTCATAGAAACGAATCGTCTCGGGCGTGCACCGGGCCGCTTTCGCGAGTTCGCCGATTTTCATTCGAATCTCCTTACAAAAAGGGTTGACCTTGTAGTGACTTCAAGGTGTTAACTGTACACCGTCAGTCACAGAGGAGGTTGCCATGACCGAGGCCACCCGGGCCGAAAACCGGCCGCGTACGCCCGAAACCGATCGCGACGGCACGCGTCCGAACGATGTGCGCGATCCGTCGTGCGTCGACGCGCGCTCGCATTTGCATGTGCGCGGCGCCCCTGATGGCGCCGCGTCGCGCGTGGACGATCACGACTGGTGTTCGCGCGAGCGCGAGCTGGCGGATGCGGCCGACCCGACCCGAAAGGACGGCGCTCGACACCAGGGTTGCGCGCGCGGTCACGCCGAAGGCCATGCGCATGGCAATGCCCATTCTTGCGATCCCGATCGGCGCAATGCGGATACCGGCGATCGAGCGAACGGTGAAGTTCTGCTTCGCGACGATGGCCACGCCCTGTCACGCGCCGCCGGTTGCTGTTCGCACGACCACCAGCACGGCGATATCGACGTGCGCGCAAACCGTGAAGCCCGGTCCCACGATCGTGGTTCGATTGGCCGTAGCCACGATTCGCACGCCGACGACGGTCATCCGCACGCCCACGATCACGCCGGCGCCGCCTGCTGCGCGCCCGCACCCGTCGCGTTCGCGCCGCTGCCTGGCGCGCGGAAGGCCACGGACGGCCGCGTGCGCTCCGCGTTCCGGATCATGCAGATGGACTGCCCGACCGAAGAAACGCTGATCCGCAAGAAGCTCGGCGGGATCGCCGAAGTCGCGGCGCTCGAATTCAACCTGATGCAGCGGATGCTGACGGTCGAGCACGCGCCGGGCGCGGAGGCGGGCATCGTCGGCGCGATCCGCTCGCTCGGGATGACGCCCGAGCAGGCCGGCGCCGGTGCGACGAGCCGCGCCGCGTCGCCCATGCCGGCCGAAGCGCCGCGGCCGTGGTGGCCGCTCGCGATCGCGGGCGGCGCGGCGGCCGCGTCGGAGGCGGTCACGTGGTTGCAGCTTCCCGTCTGGCTTGCCGCCGCGCTCGCGCTCGCCGCGGTCGCGACCTGCGGCCTCGGGACTTACCGCAAAGGCTGGATCGCGCTCACGAACGGCAATCTGAACATCAACGCGCTGATGAGCATCGCGGTGACGGGCGCGATGGCGATCGGCCAGTGGCCCGAGGCCGCGATGGTGATGGTGCTCTTCACCGTCGCCGAATTGATCGAGGCGCGCTCGCTCGATCGCGCGCGCAACGCGATCCAGAGCCTGATGCGGCTCGCGCCCGACACTGCAACGGTCAAGCAGCCCGACGGCTCGTGGCAGGCGATCGATGCCGCGCAGGTCGCGCTCGGCGCCGTCGTGCGCGTGAAGCCCGGCGAGCGGATCGGTCTCGACGGCGAGATCGTCGCCGGCCGCTCGACCGTCAATCAGGCGCCGATCACGGGCGAGAGCCTGCCCGTCGAGAAAGGCGACGGCGACCCGGTGTACGCGGGCACGATCAACGAAGCCGGCTCGTTCGAATATCGCGTGACCGCGGTCGCGAGCAACACGACGCTCGCGCGGATCATCCACGCGGTCGAGCAAGCGCAGGGGGCGAAGGCGCCGACGCAGCGCTTCGTCGACAGCTTCGCGCGCATCTACACGCCGATCGTGTTCGCGATCGCGCTCATCGTCGCGATCGCGCCTCCGCTCGCGTTCGACGGCGCATGGCGCGACTGGATCTATCGCGCGCTCGTGCTGCTCGTGATCGCGTGCCCGTGCGCGCTCGTGATCTCGACGCCCGTGACGATCGTGTCGGGTCTCGCGGCGGCGGCGCGGCGCGGCATCCTCGTGAAGGGCGGCGTGCACCTCGAGCAAGGCCGCAGGCTCGCGTGGCTCGCGCTCGACAAGACGGGCACGATCACGCGCGGCAAGCCGGTGCAGACTGACTTCGAGATGCGCGCGGCCGACATCGACGTCGCCCGTGTGCGGCGGCTTGCCGCGAGCCTCGCCGCGCGCTCGGACCATCCGGTTTCGCAGGCGGTCGCGGCGGCCGGCGCAGCCGAGGGCGGCGCCGGCGGCATGGGCGGCACAGGCGGCGTCGGCAACGGCAAGGACGCGTCGTTCCTCGACGTCGCCGACTTCGAGGCGATCCCGGGCCGCGGCGTGCGCGGTGCGATTGACGGCACGCCGTACTGGCTCGGCAACCATCGCCTCGTCGAAGAACTCGAATGCTGCACGCCCGCGCTCGAAGCGCGCCTCGACGCGCTTGAGCGGCAGGGCAAGACGGTCGTGATGCTGATCGACGGCACGCGCGTGCTCGGCCTCTTTGCGGTCGCCGACACGGTGAAGGACACGAGCCGCGCGGCGGTCGCCGAACTGCACGCGCTCGGCATCAAGACCGCGATGCTGACGGGCGACAACCCGCACACCGCGAAGGCGATCGCGCAGCAGGTCGGCATCGACGACGCGCGCGGCAACCAGTTGCCGCAAGACAAGCTCGCCGCCGTCGACGAGCTGGCGACAGGCGGCCGCGCGGTCGGCATGGTCGGCGATGGGATCAACGACGCGCCCGCGCTCGCGCGCGCCGATATCGGCTTCGCGATGGGCGCGATGGGCACCGACACGGCGATCGAGACGGCCGACGTCGCGCTGATGGACGACGACCTGCGGAAGATCCCGGCATTCGTGCGGCTGTCGCGCGCGACGCATCGCGTGCTCGTGCAGAACATTACGTTCGCGCTCGCCGTGAAGGCGGTGTTCGTCGGACTGACGATCACAGGGATGGGCACGATGTGGATGGCGGTGTTCGCCGACGCGGGCGCAAGCTTGATCGTCGTCGGCAATGGCTTGCGGCTGCTGCGCCGCGGACAGTGAACGGAGGAGACGATGGGTTGGCTCAAGCGGATCGTCGGCGGTGGGCACCATGGAAGCGGCGGCCGTCGCGACGACCATCACGGCGGCGGAGCGGGTGGCGGGCACGGCCATGGCCGCGGCTACGGCGGGGGCTACGACAGTCCCGGCGGCCACGGTTGGGGCCGCCGGGATGTACCGGGCGACGACGGTCGGGATCGAGAACGTAGCGGCGTTCCGCCTCAAAGGGAAGCGAGCGGGCCCGTGCAGAGCGCTGCATGCGCGAAGTGCGGCGCGATCAACGGAGCGGATGCGAAGTTCTGCGTGCAATGCGGCGCATCTCAGGCACCGGCTGCGTGCGGTGGATGTCGCGCGTTGCTCGATGCATCCGCGCGTTTCTGCCCGCAATGCGGGACGGCAGTCTCGAAGGCGCGCGCGTGACGCGAGGCGGCGGGGTGCGGGCGGGCGTCATTCGATGCGCCCGCGCGCGCATTCCGATAGCGCTGCTAAGCAAGTTCGCGATTGCATGCGCGAGATTTCAGGCGGCGTATTTGAGTCGCTATATTCGAGTCGACTCGTTCGTTCGGCGCGCTAGCAAGCGTCGATATGTTTGATGCAGTGGTTTGACGCAGCGCAGTCGCGGCGAGCGTCCGAACCGGTTCGTTTTCTCGCCGCCCTATCTGCAGCGAGGCGAATTCACCGACTCAGCCGCAGCACGGCCCAACGTG
The DNA here is from genome assembly GCF_001523835.1 of Burkholderia sp. ABCPW 14. Classification (NCBI taxonomy): domain Bacteria; kingdom Pseudomonadati; phylum Pseudomonadota; class Betaproteobacteria; order Burkholderiales; family Burkholderiaceae; genus Burkholderia; species Burkholderia sp. ABCPW 14. Next base: position 26,237 of record NZ_LOVS01000005.1, read on the forward strand.
CCCGCGGCAGTCGTTGTTCAGCGCGCACAGCGCGCCCAAACCGCCCTCATCTGTCTGCCCCCCGCACAGCAAATCCCGGGCCTGCCATAGCGAATGAAAGCACCTTGCGCTTGCGCAACCCGGCCGGTGAACCTGCGCCGGTCGGGTTGAGCCAGTCGGTTCACATTCTTCCATCAATCTTCCCGTCCGTTTCATGCTTGCGGCTCGCCGACACGAACGCGCACCGCGCGCCACATCATTTCGCGACGCGCGCAACGTCCGTGCGCGCGAAGCCTTCATTGCGCCAACGAATTGCGCGGCTCGCGCCGAGATTGTTGCGTCCGTTTCATTGCGCACGCGCATGCTTGGCATCGCCGCACCATTTCAAAGCACGATTTTTATTAGCAGGTCGATCCCTTAGAATAAAGTTCGAGTACAGTGAAGCACGATTGAAGCCGTCATCGTTCCCCGTGTAAGGTCGCCGGCTGCGGAGCCAGGTTTTCTTCGGAGTCCGCAGGTTGTTCGTCGAGGTCCAACGCAACATCACGCTTTTCGGGAGAGAACATATGGATTCATCCAGTTTCCTGACGTCGATGCAGAGCACGCTCGGCGTTTATCTGCCCAAGATCGCGGGCGCGCTCGGCATCCTGGTCATCGGCTGGCTGATCGCCGTGATCGTCCGGGCAGGCGTGCGGCGCTTGCTGAGCGCGCTGAAGGTCGATGCGCGCATCGCCGAAAGCACCGGCCAAGGCGCGCAAGTGGAGCGCATCATCGCGGGCGGCCTGTTCTGGCTCATCCTGCTCGTGACCGCGGTCGGCATCTTCAACGTGCTGAATCTCTACGCGGTATCGAATCCGTTCTCGCTGCTCGTCACGAAGATCATCAACTATCTGCCGAACCTGCTCGGCGGCGCGGCGCTCACGCTCGTCGCGTGGCTGATCGCGTCGCTCTTGCGCAGCCTCGCCGACAAGACGCTGAAGGCGAGCAAGATCGACAGCAAACTGTCGGAGACGGCAGGGATGCGGCCGATGAGCTCGTACCTCGGCGACGTGCTGTTCTGGCTCGTGATCCTGATGTTCATCCCGGCGATCCTCGCCGCGTTCGACCTGAACGGGCTGCTGTCGCCCGTGCAGGGGATGATCGACAAGATCCTCGCGATCGTGCCGAACGTGTTCGCCGCGACCGTGATCGGCTTCGTTGGCTGGCTCGTCGCGCGCATCCTGCGCGGGCTCGTCACGAACCTGCTCATCGCGGCGGGCGCCGACAGGCTCACGCAAAGCGTCGAGAGCCCGACGCCCGTGAAGATCTCGAGCCTCATCGGCACGGTCGTCTTCATCTTCGTGTTCGTGCCGACGTTGATCTCCGCGCTCGACGCGCTGAAGATCGAGGCGATCTCGCGGCCCGCGACCGACTTGCTCGGCCAGTTCCTCAACGCGGTGCCCGATATCTTCGCGGCCGTCGTGATCGTGCTCGTCACGTTCTACGTCGCGCGCTTCGTCGGCGCGCTCGTGCAGAAGCTGCTCGTCGCCGCGGGTGTCGACGGCCTGCCCGCCGTGCTCGGCGTCGAGCGCGTGTTCACCGGGATGCTGCAGCCTTCGGTGCTGGCCGGCCGGCTCGTGATTTTCTTCGCGATGCTGTTCGCGACCGTCGAAGCCGCGAACCGGCTCGGCTTCACGCAGGTGCGCGACGTCGTCACGCTGTTCATCGAGTTCGGCGGGCACGTGCTGATGGGCGGCGTGATCCTCGTGATCGGCTTCTGGCTCGCGGGCCTTGCGCGCCGCGTGATCGAGCAGGCCGACAGCGAGCACAGCCGGCTCTTGTCGCGCATCGCGCAGTTCGCGATTCTCGGCCTCGTGTTCGCGATGGGATTGCGCGCGATGGGCATCGCGAACGAGATCGTGCAGCTCGCGTTCGGCCTCGTGCTCGGCGCGATCGCTGTCGCGGTCGCACTGTCGTTCGGTCTTGGCGGCCGCGAAGCCGCGGGCAAGCTGCTTGACCGCTGTTTCAATCAGCGCGGCAAGCAGGAGTGACGCGCGGATGACGCGCGGGCGGTCGCGCGACGATCGCCCGAGCATCGGCGCGGTTTCCGCGGGGGCGCAACGGGTGCGGCCCCGCGCGCTGTTCTCGCGTGCCGCACTGCGACGCGAACGTCACCCGATTACCGCGCTTCGAACCTTCCGCAACGCGTCTTCGAGCGATTCGAGCGCAATCGAGCCGAGCGCGATCCGCAGCGCATGCGGCGCGCTCGGCGCGGTCGAGAACGGCTCGGCTGTCGTCACGAGCACGCCTTCGCGCTCGAGTTTCGCCGCGACTCGGTCCGCGCGCAGTTCCTCGGGCATCGCAAGCCACAGATAGTAGGAAGACGGATGCGAGACGACATCGCCGTCGCGCAATATCCGTCGCGCGAGTGTCTGCCTGCGCCGCGCATCCTTGCGCTTGCGTTCCTCTAGCGTGTCGACGATTCCGCTGTCGATCCACTGGCACGCCAGTGCGACCGTCAGCGACGGCGTATTCCACGTCGACACGCGAATCGCGTGCTCGAGCGCCGGCACGAGGCGCTCCGGCGCGGCCACGAAGCCGAGTCTCAATCCCGATGCGACGCTCTTCGACAGCCCCGATACGTAGACGGTGCGATCGGGCGCATGGGTGAACACGGGCTTCGGCGCGGGCTCGGCGAGGAACGCGTATGCGCCGTCCTCGATGACGAGCAGATCGTGATGCTCGGCGAGCTCGGCAAGGCGCATGCGACTCCGCGCGGACATCATGGAGCCGAGTGGATTGTGCAGCGTCGGCATCGTGTAGACCGCGCGCACCGGGCGCTTTCTGCAGAGCGCGTCGAGCCGGTCGAGATCCAGGTTCTGCTCTGCCGACAGCGGCAGCGGCGAAAGCGTGATCCGGTGCGCGTGCGCGAGCGCTTTCATGCCGGGATACGTCAGCGCGTCGACAGCGAGGATTTCGCCCGGCTTCATCGTGGCCATCAGCGTCACCGCGAGCCCTTGCTGCGCGCCGTTGACGATCAGCACCTGCTCGCCCGGCACGCGGATGCCGCGATTGCGCAGATGCCTCGCGACGGTCTGCCGCTCGTGCCGGCGGCCGCCTTGCGGCGCCGAATGCAGCAGCGCGTCGAGATCGCCGGACGCGGCGAGGCCGCGCAGGCCGCTGCGCAGCAGTTCGACCTGGCCCGGCAGCGACGGATAGTTGAACGTCAGATCGATCGCGCCCGCCTTCGCCGGATGCTGCTCGAGGCCGAGCCCGCGCGGCAGCGACGTGTCGCGCACGAACGTGCCGCGCCCGGTCTCGCCGACGATCAATCCCGCTTCCGCAAGCGCCGCGTAGACGCGCGACGCTGTCGCCAGCGCGATCCCGTGCCGCTTCATCAACGCGCGGATCGTCGGCAGCTGCGCGCCGGGCGCGAGCGTGCCGGCGCGGATGCGGGCGGCGAAGTCGTCGACGATCGTCTGGTAGCGTGATTCGGCCATCGCGTTGTATCTAGAACAATTGTTTGTTTGTATCGGATGGCGCAGATTACGCTGCGCGTGTCGTTCACGCAAACATTCGCCAACATGATCCAGACGTCCACTCTATCGGTCTTCATCGCGGCCGTGATGGTATTGCTGATGTCGCCGGGCCCGAACATGGCTTTCGTGATCGCGCACGGCGCGGCGTACGGGCTGCGCGGCGGCATCGCCGCGGCGATCGGCATCGGCGCCGCCGATCTGGTGCTCACCGCGCTGACGGCGGCGGGCGTCGCGGCCGTCGTCGCCGCGTGGCCGCCGTCGTTCGACCTGATCCGCTATGCCGGCGCGGCCTATCTGCTGTGGATGGCGTACAAGGCGGTGCGCCATCCCGGTTCGCTCGGCAAGGTCGCGGCAACCGAGCGGTCGCTCTGGTCGGTCGGCATGCGCGCGATGCTGAACAGCCTGTCGAATCCGAAGGCGCTGCTGTTCTTCATCGTTTTTCTGCCGCAGTTCGTCGATCGTCACGGCGCGTCGGTCGCCGGCCAACTGGTCGCGCTCGGCTGCGTGCTGACCGCGATCAGCGTCACGTTTCACGCGCTGCTCGGTGCGGCCGGCCATGCGGTGCGCGGGGTCGTCGGGCATCGCGCGGCATCTGCCGGGCTCGCGGCCCTCTTCGTGCTGCTCGCGGTGCGCCTTGCGACGATGTCGAGGCTGTCGTGAGCGATGCACACGGCGCGTGCGCGCGTCATCGATAGGAGAACTTCCAATGTACATTGCCGCATTCATCTACCGGCCCGGCAGCCTCGACGCCGAATTCCGGCGGCTGACCGCGTCGATCGACGCCGTCGCGGCGAGCCTGCCCGGCTTCGTCGGCATGGAGTCATGGCGCTCGACGGACGGGCTGATGTTCAACGCGAGCTACTACTGGCGCGACGAGGCGACGCTGCGCGCGTTCGCGGCGCATCCGAAGCACCTCGACGCGAAGCGCCGGTTCCGCAAATGGTACGACGGGTATCACGTCGTTGTTTTGAAGGTCGAGCGCGCATACGGCGACGGTTCATTTCAGCATCTCGTTCCGGATTCGCGGCGAGAGCGGATCGATTAGCATGTCCAACGATCGTGCCGACGATCAAGCGGCATCCGCGCTGCCGATCCGGCCTTTCTCAGGCGCGTTCGCATAACCGGCCGGCAGTGGCGGGAAGCCGACGAGCCGCGCCGTTCCCGAACGCAGCACGAGTACATAGAGCAGCATCGGGCAAACGATTCCCGCGAGCGTGCCGAGCGCGAGCTGCACGCCGATGTCGACGACGCCGAGTTTGACGAGCGCGATGCGCGTGGCGGCCGTCGCGAGGATATGCGCGAGATAGATCGGCATCGATGCGAAGCCGATGTGCTCGAGCCACGTCGGACGGCGCGCGAGCCGGGGCGCGGCGTCGCCGCGTCGCGCCGCGCGATGCGCGAAGAGCAGCACGAGCGCGCAGCCCGCGAGCGCGGCGGGCAATGCCCAGACGCTGTCCGGTTCGCCGAAGCGATGCGCGAGCGCGACCACCGCGGCGAACGTCACGGCAACGGCGACGAGCGAGCGTCCGTTCGACGCGCGTTCGACGAGCGCGGGCAGCTTGTCGCCGATCAGCATGCCGAGCACGAAGAACGGAAGGTACGTGAGTGTCATCGACACGATGCCCCATTGCGTCGACGAGCCGGCGGCGAGCGCGACGACCGCGAGCCCGCCGATCGCGAGCGCCGCAAGCGATGCGTGCGCACCTCCGGACGCCGCGCGGTCGCGCGCGCGGATGCCGGGCGCGACGATCGACCCTCCCCATGCGATCAGCATGCAGATGAAGAGCGCATACAGGAACCAGAACTGGCCGAACGGCCGCCACCCGATTGCGAGCAGATCGTTCGGCGTGAATGCATGATTCATCCCGCGCGACGACAGCGCGAGCTGCACCGCGCCTTGCAGCAGCGACCACACAAAGTACGGATAGACGATCGTTCGCCGCTTCGCGAGCAGGAAGTCGTCGCCCGCGCGCTGCAGCGACTTCGGCACGTGCAGCCCCGAAAGCAGGAAGAAGAGCGGCATGTGGAATGTGTAGATCGTGTAGTCGGTCGCGGCGAGCAGGGTGCTCGGCCAACCGGCCGGCACGAGGCCGGCGGCGAACAGGCCGCGCAGCACGTGGCCGTACACGACGAGGATGATGCCCGCGCCCCGAGCGGTATCGAGATAGGAGTCCCGCATGGTCTGAATGATTGGAATGGTCGATCGGTGGGCCGCGCGTCGCCGGAAAGACGGCGCGCGGCGCGCTCACTGCGTGATCACAATGTAGGGGCTTGCATGCCGGCGATCTGTGTGCCGGGCGACACAAGTTCGCTGTCGCGTCGTGCGGCGGACGCGGACGCTCGGCGGGCGGCACGCGCGGAGGCCGGCGTGCGGATACGCGCGCATTCGATGCGGTGCATGCTGCAGATCGCGTTCGCCGCATTCGCCGCATCCGCCGTGCGTTGCGATGCAGCAAGTCGCCCCGCGCGCGTGCACACCGATCCCTGCACGCGCCCGCTTTAGCCACCGGAAATATTTGGTTCATCGCAGTAAACCGTGGAGGGTTTGATGGAGATTGCGTAACCTGACGCCTGATTCTATAGAGGTCAGGAGGAAGAATTGCACGATCGCAAGGCACTTCAGGCACTGGGCGGCTGGACCGGCTAT